>JBCCTP010000287.1:0-6276 GCA_039198505.1 Actinomycetota bacterium
GAGACGCCCGACGTCGAGCGAACCGCTACTACTCGCTCGCCCTCGAGCTGGCGCACGCCACGGCCGCGCTCGATCTCGTCCCCTCCCACGACGAGATCGCCGCCATCGACCGTTTCCGGACGGTGTTGCTCACGACCATGGACGAACACGCCGTGCCGCGGCCCGGGCAGCCCGACGCCTCACCACGCGCCGCAGCGACCGCTGGAACCGCCGCCGACGACGAGACGCCCGAGCCAGAGCTGCCACCCGAGCGGCCGGTCGAGGAGATCCTCGCCGAGCTCGACGCACTGGTCGGACTCGCCGACGTGAAGGCCGAGGTCCGGCGACTCACGTCGCTCCTCCGGATCCAGGAGATCCGTGCCGCACGCAACCTCCCGGTGATCGAGACGTCGAAGCACCTCGTCTTCTCCGGCAACCCGGGTACGGGCAAGACGACGGTCGCACGGCTCCTGTCGCAGCTGTTCCGATCGCTCGGGGTGGTCTCGAAGGGCCACCTCGTCGAGACCGACCGCTCCGGGCTCGTCGCGGGATTCGTCGGCCAGACCGCAGCGCAGACGAAGAAGGTGCTCACGTCGGCGCTCGGCGGGACGCTGATCATCGACGAGGCGTACGCACTGGCTCGCGGTGGCGAGAACGACTTCGGCCTCGAGGCGGTCGACACGATCGTGAAGTTCATGGAGGACCACCGCGACGACCTGTCGATCGTGGCGGCGGGATACCCCACCGAGATGGGCGAGCTGATCGACTCGAACCCGGGACTCGCCAGCCGATTCACCCGCACGATCCACTTCCCCGACTACACGACCGACGAGCTCGTGGCGATCTTCGCACTCATCGCCGGGAGCAAGGAGTACCACCTCGACGAGTCGGGCGAGACCGCACTCGCCGCCGTCATCGACGCCGAGCCGCGCGGTCGGGGTTTCGGCAACGGTCGATTCGTCCGCAACGTGTTCGAGTCGGCCGTCGGCCACCAGGCGCTCCGCCTGGCCGACGTCGAGGAGCCGACGGACGACCAACTCGTCACCCTCACGGGTGACGACATCACCCCGAGCGCTCCGACCCACAACTAGCGTGATCCGCTGATGGGGTTCCGCGACCGCTGGTACACGCCGCGCACCGCAGCGGCGATCCTGTCGTGGCGCATCGCCGTCGGCATCGGCGTGGCGGTCGCGATGGGTGTGGCCGGCGTGAACTGGATCGGGGCGGTCGTGGCCGGTGTAGCCGTGTACGGCGGCCTCGTGCTGGCGGCGATGCCCGGACGGGAGCGACGGGCGGCGATCGATCCGTTCGCGGTGGGCGAACCGTGGCGTCGTTTCGTCCAGGGTGCTCAGCGAGCCGCGAATCGTCTGCACGAGACAGTCTCCTCCACCAGCGACGGGCCGTTGCGTGAGCGCCTCGCCGACATCGCCGAGAAGCTCGACCACGGCCTCGACGAGACCTGGTCGATCGCCCGCCGGGGCAACGACATCGACGGCGCCGTCCGTCGCCTCGATCCGACCGGACTCAAGTCGAAACTCGAGACGCTCGAGAAGCAGGCGGCCGAGACCGGCAGCGACGACGTCGGGGCCGCGCTGGAGTCGGTTCGATCGCAGATCGCCACGACCGAGCGGCTGCAGGACCAGTCGGCGCGCACCGCCGATCGGCTCCGCCTGACCCAGACCCGTCTCGACGAGCTCGTCGCCCGGGCGTCCGAGGTCGCCATCGGGGCGGGCGACACCGACGCGTACGAACACGACGTCGACGATCTCGTGATCGAGCTCGAGGGTCTCCGGCTGGCGCTCGAGGAGACCAACCGGCCCTGACGCCGGCCGGTCCCGAGCGCCGATGTCGTCGCTGCTGCGGAGCAACCTCGTCGTCGCTGCCGGGACCGCGCTGTCGCGGGCGACCGGTCTCCTCCGCTTCGCGGTCCTCGTCGCCGTCCTCGGTGACACGGCGCTGGCCGACGCCTACGTCCTCGCGAACGAGTCGCCCAACATCGTCTACGAGCTGCTCGTCGGCGGCGTGCTGTCGGCGACGCTCGTCCCGCTGTTCACCTCGTTCGACCACGACGACGACGACGAGGCGCGCAACGTCGTCATCAGCACGGCGCTCTTCCTCATCACCGTCGTCACGGTCGTCGCCGTGGCCGCCGCGCCGTGGATCTTCCGCGTGTTCTCGCTGCGCGTCGACGAGGACGTCGATCCCGATCTGTTCCGATCGGTTGGCACGACGCTGGCCCGGATCTTCCTCGTGCAGATCCTGTTCTACGGGATCACGGGAGTGGCCAACGCCTTCCTCAACAGTCGCCGGCGCTTCTTCGCTGCAGCCTGGACCCCGATCCTGCCCAACCTGATCATCGTCGCGACGCTCCTGTCGCTTCCGTCGCCGGGCGACGACGGCTGGCTGCTGACCGACGTCTCCGACGATCGACGGCTCCGGCTCACCCTCGGACTCGGTGCCACCCTCGGCATCGCAGCGATGGCGCTCACCTTGATTCCGGCCACGATCAGGGCGGGCCTGCGGTTCCGGTTCACGCTCCAGCCCGAGCATCCGGTGGTCGGCAAGCTGCTCGCGCTGTCGGTGTGGACGATCGGCTTCGTGGTCGCCAACGTGATCGCGTTGACCGTGGTCCGGAACCTCACCGAGCCGGGATCGTCCGATGCGACGGCCTACCTGCTCGGGTTCACGCTCTTCGTGCTCCCCCACGGGTTGCTCGGCGTGTCGATCGCAACGACCTTCCAGCCGGAGATGGCGCACGCGGTCGCCGAGCGGAACCGGGCGAAGTTCATCGACTCGGCCTCACTCGGCGTCCGGATGACGGCGCTGATCACGATCCCGGCGGGGGTCGGGCTCTTCGTCCTGCGCCGGCCGCTCGTCGGCGCGTTCTTCGAGAACGGCGAGTTCGGGTCCGAGGGCGCACTCGCGGCGTCGCGAGCACTCGCCGGTTTCGCCCTCGGGTTGGGGGCGTTCAGCGTGTACTTCTTCGTGCTGCGCTGCTTCTACGCCCACCAGGACACGCGCACCGCATTCATCGTGAACGTCGGCGAGAACACGATCAACATCGTGCTTGCGTTTGCGCTGGTCGGTGCGTACGGCGTGTTGGGACTGGGTGCGTCGTACGCGATCGCCTACGTGCTCGGCGCGCTGTGGGTGTTGCAGATCCTCTCGTGGAAGGTCCCCGGCTTCTCGTTGCGTGAGATCGGGTGGTCGTTCTGGCGGATGATCGTGGCCGCCGCGATCATGGGCGAGGTCGTCTGGCTCGTCGCCCGATCGGTCGGCGGGAACGTCGGACTCGATGCCGTCGTCAGGCTCGTCGCCGGCTCGGTGGTCGGTGTCGTCGTGTACGGAGCGCTGCTCGTCGCGATGGGCGCGCCCGAACTCGATGCGGTCCGCCGACGGCTCTCCCGGCGGGCCGTCGCATCCGGGGAGTAGCCTCTGGCCGCATGTGGAGCCTCATCAAGAAGCGCTGGAACTATCTCGTCGCCAAGCTCACCGGCCGGTTCAACGAGAACGCCGATCCCAAGGTGCAGCTCGAGCAGGCGATCACCGAGGCTCGGAGTCAGCACAAGCGGCTGAAGGAGCAGGCGGCCAACGTCATCGCCAACCAGAAGCAGGCCGAGATCCGTCTGAACAAGAAGATGGAGGAGCTCGAGAAGCTCAACGCGAACGCCCGCCAGGCGCTCATCATGGCCAGTGACGCCGACAAGGCCGGCAACGTCGAGAAGGCCACCGAGTACACCCACGCCGCCGAGACCATCGCCGACAAGCTCATCTCGGTCGAGGCCGACGTCGAGAGCCTCAAGTCGATGGTCATCGAGTCCACCCAGGCCGCCGACCAGGCCAAGGCCGCCGTCCAGCAGAACTCCCGTCTCCTGCAGGAGAAGATCGCCGACCGGTCGAAGCTGCTCAGTCAGCTCGACCAGGCGAAGATGCAGGAGGAGATGAACGACGCGATGTCGCAGCTCACGGAGACGGTGGGCGACGACGTGCCGACGCTCAGCGAGGTGCAGGAGAAGATCGAGGCCCGTTACGCCAAGGCCAAGGCGTCGGCCGAGCTGCAGGACACCACGGTCGAGTCACGGGTGCTCGAGATCGAGCAGGCCACGGCGAACGTGGCCGCGCAGAGCCGCCTGTCCGAGCTCCGCGCCGAACTGGGCCTCGACTCGGGCGCCCAGCCGGAGGCCGTCGAGTCGGGCGAGACCGCCACCGGCACCAGCTGAACGTCTGTTGCGTGACGTGCCTGGCTCGTCACGCAACGGGGGTCAGGCGAGCGCTGATCGATAGCGCTCGCGCAGATCGTTCTTCTGCACCTTCGCCATCGCGTTGCGCGGGAGTATGTCGACGAAGTCGTAGTGCTTCGGATGCTTGAACCGAGCGAGTGACCCGTCGCACGCCGACTCCAGTCGCGTTCGAGCGGCGTCGGCGTCGACGGTCCCGTCGAGGACCACGACCGCCACGACCCCCTCGCCGAAGTCGGGGTGCGGCACACCGATCACGGCGGACTCGGCGACCCCGTCGACCGCGTCGAGGACCAGCTCGATCTCCTTCGGGTACACGTTGTACCCGCCCGAGATGATCATGTCGCTCGCCCGGCCGTCGAGTGTGAGGCGACCGTCGTCGTCGAGCGATCCGACGTCGCCGGTTCGGAACCATCCGTCGGACGTGAGCGTCTCCGCTGTCTTGTCCGGCTGGTTCCAGTAGCCCGCGAACGGCGCCGGGAGCGACACCTCGACCGCTCCGTCGACGACCCGGACGTCGTGTCCGGGGAGAGGGTGGCCGACCGTTCCGGGGACTTGGCCGCCGTCGTCGAGCGTGTTCGAGGTCAGGATTCCCGTCTCGGTCATCCCGTAGCGCTCGACGATGTGGCGTCCGGTGCGCTCGGTGAACTCGTGGTGCGTCTGCTCGGTCATCGGCGCCGATCCCGACGTGAACAGGCGCAACCCGGCACACGCCGTCCGCTCGAATCGCTCGTCGGCGAGCAGGCGGGTGTAGTGGGTCGGTACGCCCATGAGCACCGAGCTGTGCGGGAGCTGAGCCAGGACGTCGTCGACGTCGAACCGCTCGCGGAGTCGGACCTGGGCACCCTCGAGCATGAGCGGGAAGATCGCCACGAACAGACCGTGGACGTGGAAGATCGGCAGCGTGTGGCAGATGACGTCGTCGGGTTCGATTCGCCACACGTCGCGCAGCGCCTCGGCGTTCGCGAGCAGGCTCGCGTGCGTGAGGACGGCGCCCTTCGACCGACCCGTGGTCCCCGACGTGTAGAGCATCGCTGCGGCGTCGAGCGCTTCGCCCGGCCCATGTCTGCCCTCGAAGGGAACGGCGTCGTCGGCCCTGCTGGTCAGGTCGTCGATCGTCACGACCCTGGCCGACGGTCCGATCGCATCGGCGAGCGCCGACTCGTCGCCGGGCGGACAGACGACGAGCGACGCTCCCGAGTCGGTCGCGAAGTACTCGACCTCGGCGGGCGTGTAGGCCGTGTTGAGCGGCACGAAGACGATGCGTGAACTGAGGCAGGCGAACGTGACGCACAGTGCGTCGGCCGACTTGGGGACCTGGAGCAGGATCCGGTCGCCCGGCCGCACTCCGAGGTCCGTCATCGCAACGACGAATCGACGAGCGCGTCGGTCGACGTCCCGGTAGGTGAGGGTGTCGCCGTCGACCGAGCCGATCGGCGCGAGCCGCAGGAACGGACGGTCGAGGTCGTCCGGGAGCAGCTCGTCGAGCAGGTTCACGTGGTGGCCGATGCGTCGGGGGTCGACTCGACGAGCACGACGAGATCGTCACGGTGCACCACCTCGGTGATGGCCGCCGGGAGGTCGCCGGTCCTCTGACCCTTGACCTGTCTCACGACGTCGGCGCCGAGCGCCGTCCGCCCACGAGCGAACACCTCGCCGTCGGGACCGGCCATCTCGACGACGTGTCCCGCCTCGAAGTCTCCGCTCGCGTCGAGCACGCCCGCGGGGAGCAGGCTGTTCGGGCGCTCGGTCAAGGCCCGGCGGGCGCCGTCGTCGACGACGATGCGGCCGGCGACGTCGGCCGCGAACGCGATCCAGAGCTTGCGAGCACTCAGCGCTCGATCATGGGCGGCGAACGTGGTGCCGACCAGTTCGTCGGAGGCGGATCCCGCCAGGACGCCGGGCCGTGACGCCCGGGCGATCACGCTGCGGATCCCCGACCACGACGCCATCCGCGCAGCGACGAGCTTGCTGGCCATACCACCGCTCCCCCGTCCGGATCCTCCGGCGTCGGCGCGGATCGACAGCAGCGGATCGTCGGTCTTCACGAACGGCACCA
>JBCCTP010000288.1:0-6276 GCA_039198505.1 Actinomycetota bacterium
CGGCCTGCCACTCGGGGCTGAACGTGGCGAACGGCGCGACGGCGACCTGGGACGGCTCGGCCACCACGTAACCCAGCAGCGCGATCGGAGGGATCAACCCGTCGTGTCCGATCCAGTCGAGGGCCCGTTCGGTGTCGGCCGGGGCCTCGACCAGCACCACTTCCGGCTGGAGACGATCGAGCGCCGTGAGCACCGATCGAGCCGAACCGGGACCGTGGTGTCGGATCCCGAGGAGATGGACGCGGTCGCTCACGAATCGTCGAGCCGATCGCTCAGGACGCCTCCGAGCCGAACCCCGCGTCGGGATCGACGTCGAGGGCGCGACAGGCCTCGTAGAACTCGCCCCAGTCGGCGCGGTCGGCGACGACCCCTTCGAGGTACTCGCGCCACGCGACCCGGTCGTGGATCGGATCGGACACGACGGCTCCGACAATGCCGGCAGCGACGTCGCCCGGCGCCAACCGTCCGTCGCCGAAGTGGGTGGCGAGGGCGAGCCCGTTGGTGACCACCGAGATCGCCTCGGCCGTGGACAGCGTGCCGGTCGGCACCTTGAGGCTGGTCCGCTCGTCGGCGGTCACGCCGGACCTCAGCTCGCGGAAGATCGTGACGACCCGTCGGATCTCGTCGGCGGCCGCGGGGACGTCGGGCAGGTCGAGCGCGCGTCCGAGCTCACCGACGCGCTGCGACACGATGGCGATCTCGTCGTCGACGGTGGCCGGCAGCGGGAGGACCACGGTGTTGAACCGGCGACGCAGCGCGCTGGAGATGTCGTTCACGCCGCGATCGCGATCGTTGGCCGTGGCGACGAGATTGAAGCCTGCGACGGCCGACAGCTCGGTGTCGAGCTCGGGGATGGGGAGCACCTTCTCGGACAGCACCGTGACGAGCGCATCCTGCACCTCGGGCGGCATGCGGGTGAGTTCCTCGACGCGCACGATGGCACCGCGCGACATCGCTCGGTGCACGGGTCCGGGCACGAGCGCTCGTTCGCTCGGCCCCTCCGCGAGGAGCTGGGCGTAGTTCCAGCCGTACCGCAGCGTCTCCTCGGTGGTGCCGGCGGTTCCCTGCACGAGCAGGCTCGAGTCGCCGCTGATCGCTGCGGCCAGGTGTTCGCTGACCCAGGTCTTGGCGGTGCCGGGCACGCCGAGGAGCAGCAGGGCGCGGTCGGTGGCCAGCGTGGCGACGGCGATTTCGACGAGCCGTTGCGCCCCGACGTACTTGGGGACGACGACCGTGCCGTCGGACAAGGTGCCCCCCATGAGGTACCGCACGACCGCCCAGGGCGACAGCGACCAGCCCGGCGGTCGCGGCCGATCGTCGACGGCCGCCAGGGCGGCCAGCTCGGCGGCCGTGCGTACCTCGGCCGACGGCCGGATGACCGCACGTTCGGTTGCACTCACCGGGGCGACGTTACCGAGGGGGTGTCACACCGCGGATCCGGCGGGGATCCGTGGGGGGGTCCGGTGACGATCCGAGCGCGACAGGGCGCCGACTCAGGCCGGCTCGAGGGACCGGCGAACGGCGTCGCACAGCGCCGGCGGTCCGTCGAGCACGAGCTGTCCGGTCCGTTCGAGTTCGCCGATGTCGACCCGACCCTGGCGTGCCGCATAGACCGCACCCATCGCGCCCGTGAGGCGCACGTCGACCGCCTCGTCGCCGCATTCGCGCACCCTCAGCCGGTCGTGCCGGTCGGCGGAACCGACCTCGGTGACGAACCGCTCACCGTCGAGCTCGACGCCGAGGCAGAAGCCCCGGTCCGGAAGCACCTCCGGACGGATCATGAACCGGAGTCCGAGCCGGCGGAAGTGGTCGTGGAACGCGTCGTCCGGTGACCCGTCGCCGGCACCCATCCAGGCGAGCCCCCACCGGCCCAGCTCGTCGATCACCGGTGCGAGCCCTCGCCCCCGCTCGGTCAGGCGGTATCCGCCTTCGCACCGTTCGACGAGATCGTCCTGACACAGACGATCCAATCGCTCCGCGAGAAGGGTCGGCGAGATCCGATCCAGGTCGTCGCGCAAGCGCCGGAAGCGGCGCGGTCCGTCGAGCAGGTCGCGCACGATCACCAGCGTCCACCGGTCGCCGATGACGTCGAGCGCACGTGTGACCGGACACTGCTGTCGGTACGACTTCACGCTCGGATCATCCCGCGTTCCCTGCGGCGCCGTCCACGGTCCTGACTCGGACCGATGACCGACCTGGCTTTCGCTTGACGCCCTCTTGACCGAGGGACACGCCACCGGCGCACCGGTGTCAGTCGGCCGGAGCGAGTTCGTGGAGCATCCGACCGCGAACCCGGGCGAGGTCGGACAGCACCGAGGCGAGCGGATGACCCGGCGCCATCGGCTCGACCGCGTCGAGCGAGCGGGCGACCTCGGGGAGCGCACCCGGATCGATGCGGGCGACGAGGTTGATCAGCACGGCGCGATGAGCGGTCCCGAGTCGGCCCGACTCGACGTCGCCGGCGAGATCGGCGGTGGCCTGGTCGACGTCGGCCCGCCCGATCCGCTCGACGAGCTCGGGAGGGACCGGCAACTCGGGCAGCGTCACGAGTGCAGCGGGATCGACCGTGGCCCGGGGACGTGTCGTGGCCAGTTCGGGCCGCAGGTCGATCAACCACTCGGCCAGCGGCCCGGCTGCGACGACGACCCGGGCATGGCGAACGGCATCGCGACGATGCCGACGCAACGCGGCCGGCAGCATCGTGGGCGACATCTTCCAGCCACGCTCGAGGAGCGTCACGGTCCACTCGTCTTCGAGGACGGGCCACGACGTGGTCACGTGCCGCCATCGCTCGATCGCGACCGCCGGGCACACGGGTCGTTGGTCGTCGCTCGGAGGCGCCGTCGGCGCAGCGGGGGGAAGCGGTCGCAGACCCGCGCGGCGGACCGACGTGCAGGCGGCCACCAACGCGAGCATCCGCTCCGACGACGAGTCGGTGGCGCTGTCGGCGACGAGGTCTCCGAGCGGCCCCTCGACCGCGGGCGGGTCGCGACGGTCGGTCCCGAGGAGGGCGCCGGTCACGAGATCGCGCCAGGTGTCGTCGACGGTCGCGCTCACGCCGCGCTCACGAACGAGTCGTCGGCGCGCAGGCCGAGGTCGATGGATCCGATCGAGCTGTGCACGGCGACGGCGACGACCCCTCGGGGCGTCCACTCGACCGTGAGATCGACGGGCTGTCCGGCGGAGACGGCGAGCACGGTGTCGAGCGAATCGGCGTGGGCGCCGTCGGCGCGATCGACGAGCAGCGGAACCGACCCGGTCGCATCGGTGAGCAGCCAGCCGTCGCCGTGCTGAGCCGGCGCAGCGCGCACCGTGGTGGCGATCCGGTCGAGCCACGGGGTGACCGCCAGCCGGGATCCGACCGCGTCGCACATCTCGGCGACCGTGCCGGTCGGGGGCGCGGCGACGGTGGGCTCGTCGTGGCGGCGGCCGACGAGACAGCGCAGAGCAGCGCCCGGGTACCGGTGCAGGTCGGCGCGGACGGACGTGCCGACGGTGAGCGACGTGTCGAGACTCTGCTGGTACGCGGCGAAGGACAGCACCAGCGCCCATCGGCCCGTCTCGCGTCCGAGCAACCAGTGGCGTCGGACCTCGATGCGGTCCTCGCGCGCATCGGTCCGTCCGGCCACGATCCAGTCATCGGTCTCGGGGACGCCGGCCAGCACGTCGGCCTGCTTGACCTGCCACCCGACGGTGGTGGCGACGACGTCAGCCAGATCGGGGGGCAGGTCGGCGAGGCGTCGACCCGATCGGGCGAGGAGGTGGAGGAGGCCGAGTTCGGCGAGCACGGTGTCGTGCCAGTCGGGACGGGCGCCGACCTCGCCGGCCAACCGGCGGATGCGGTTGGCGAGGCTCCCCGCACGGGCGTCGACCAGTCGGGCGGCCAGCTGATCCCACGTGGCGTACCGGGCGAGGGACGGGTCGGCGAGGCCCGTCCGGATCCGGTCGTCGAGCCACCGGTCGAGTTCGTCGAGGCCGGCGTGCATCCGAGCGACCCGCTCGTCGCGCTCGCGAGTGCGGTCGGGGGGCTCGGGCGGCTGCGGCAGGTCGGGCGGCAAGTCGGGCTCGTGAGACGCGCCCGGGTCGGCGGTCTCGGGTCGGTCTGTGGTGGCGTCGGACGCCGAGGACGGTTCCGCGACGTCGGACGCGGACGACGATGAATCGGAGCGGGCGGACGCCGCGTCGGCACGCTGGCGGCGCCCGTCGATCCACGCCTCGACGGAGGACGGAGCGGGCACGTCGGGGATCTGTCCGTTCGACCACATCAGGAGCAGCGCGAGCGCGTGCTTGCACGGGACGCGGCGGCTCGGGCACGTGCACCGGGTGGCGACACCCACGTGATCGACGACCACCTCGTACGGCTCGGCCCCGCTCCCCCGACAGGCACCCCAGACCGCCCGGTGATCGGCTCCGGTGCCGCTCCAGCGGGTCGGCGTGGCCAGAGGGCGCGCCGCGGACACGGCTGCGGGGGCCGGCGCGATCGCCTCGACCTGCTCGACCGACCACCGGTCGTTCCCGGATGACTCCCCCACCTCGATCGAGGGTACCGACGCGGTGTCACACCGTTCGACGACTCGAGGGAGGTCGGTGACGGTGAGGTGAGCGGGGACCGGCATCATGGGCCCTCGTGTCGCTGCGAGTGATGACGTGGAACCTCTGGTGGCACTTCGGGCCGTGGGAGCAGCGGTGGCCGGCGATCGTCCAGACCATCCGCGACGTCGACCCCGATGTGATCTGTCTCCAGGAGGTGTGGTCCGACGAGACGACCGACGACGCCGATCGGCTCGCCGAGGAGTGTGGATTGCACGCCACCCGCACCGACCCGGTCTTCTGGAACGGTCAGTCGTTCGGCAACGCCGTGCTGTCACGCTGGCCGTCCGAGCGGATCGCCGACGACCGGCTTCCCGACCGGACCGGCGAGCCGGGACATCGGCGCGTGGTCGTCGCCCGGGTCGACACGCCGTGGGGACCGTGGCCGTTCGCTGCGACTCACCTCGACTTCCCGGCCGACGCCTCGGCCGTCCGCCAGGACCAGGTGCGCCATGTCATGTCCCTCGCCCGAGACCTGCGATCCGACCCGATGGAGGAGTTGCCGCTCGTGGTCGGCGCCGACCTCAACGCCGTTCCCGACAGCGACGAGCTCCGGGTCTTCACGGGACGGTCGCCCGGTGTGGAGGGGATCGCGTTCGGCGACGCCTGGGAGCAGGCGGGCGACGAGTCCGCCGACCTCGCAGGTGCGACGTGGCTCCGGCGAAACCCGTACTCGGCCGACACCGCGTGGCCGAACCGCCGTCTCGACTACCTGCTGGTCGCTTGGCCGAGGCCGAAGCCGACGGGCAACCCGATCCGTGCCTGGCGGGTCGCCGATCAGCCGGTCGCACTCGCCGACGGCACCGAGATCTGGGCGAGCGACCACGCCGCCGTCGTCGCCGACCTCGTCACCCCCCACACCTGACTGTCCCCCCGACCCCCGGGCTCGACGGAACAGCCCGCGCATGGGTGCGACGCGGACCTGACTCGTTGTTCCGTCGAGCCCTGGGGTCGAGGGAACGATCAGCGGGTGAGGGCGACGGGGGTGACCGACTCGGCCGACGACTTGGCGTGGTAGCTCGAGCGGGTGAGCGGGCTCGCCTCGACGTGGCCGATGCCGAGCGCCTCACCGATCTGCTTCCAGCGCACGAACTCGGAGGGATCGGCGTACCGGGCGATCGGGAGGTGGTTCGACGTGGGCCGCAGGTACTGACCGATCGTGACGATGTCGACGCCGAGCCCCGCGAGGTCGGCGAGCAGCCCGGCGATCTCGTCGTCGGTCTCGCCGAGCCCGACCATGAAGCCGGTCTTGGTCGTGAGACCCGCCCTCTTCGCTCGAGCGAGCACGCCGAGCGAGCGGGCGTACCCGGCCGACGGCCGCACGGCCCGCTGCAGCCGGGCCACCGTCTCGACGTTGTGGTTCATCACGTCGGGACGGGCGGCGAACAGCAGGTCGAGCGACGCCTCGTCACCCCGTGCATCGGAGATGAGCGTCTCGATGCGCGCCGACGGGCGACGGAGTCGGATCGTCTCGACGCAGGCCGCCACGTGCGCCATGCCACCGTCGGCGAGGTCGTCGCGGGCGACCATGGTGAGCACCGCGTGATCGAGGTCCATCCGATCGACCGCTTCGGCGACCCGGGCCGGCTCGTCGGACCGCGGAGCCAGCGGTTTCGAGGTGTCGACGAGGCAGAAACCGCACGCCCGAGTGCACCGTTCGCCCAACACCATGAACGTGGCGGTGCC
>JBCCTP010000289.1:0-6201 GCA_039198505.1 Actinomycetota bacterium
AGCGTGGCGTCGACAAGAGCGCAGCATCGATCTCGCCGTACTGGCGTCGCGATCACACCGACGAGGCCTGGCGGGCCGTCAAGGCCCAGTGGATCGCCGAGCAGGACACCGACGCCTGACGCCGAACCGGTCGGAAGGATTCGAGCCCACGAGGCTCTTGACATCCGGCCCGCCATCGTCAAGGATGCCGAACACGCGAGGACAGGGAGCCTTCTCTGTCCTCGTCGAGTGCTCGGGGTCATGCGGAGCTCGGGCACACGAGGACGAGGTGTGTCGGCGCCGTGACGGTGCGAGGTAGGTGGCTCGTGAATCGAGCGCCGGCACGCCGACTCCTCGTCCGCTCTACCGTGGGGACATGACCGAACAACGATCGATCGACGCCGACTACGTCGTCGTGGGCGCCGGCGCGATGGGGATGGCGTTCGTCGACGAGATCCTCACCCACTCCGACGCCGACGTCGTGATGATCGACGCACACGGCGCACCGGGAGGCCACTGGAACGACGCCTACCCGTTCGTGCGACTCCACCAGCCGTCGTTCTTCTACGGGGTGTCGTCGACGCGACTCGGCTCCGACCGGATCGACGACGTCGGGCTGAACGCCGGTCTGTCGGAACTCGCATCGGGCGCCGAGGTGTGCGCCTACTTCGACCACGTGATGCATCGACGCTTCCTCCCGTCGGGGCGCGTCCGGTACCTGCCACGCACCCGCTACCAGAACGGCCGTGCGACCGTCCTGCCGTCGGGCACCGACCTCGAGGTGTCGGCACGTCGGGCCGTGGTCGATGCGACGTACATGAAGGTGACGGTCCCGTCGGTCCGTCCGCCCGACTACGACGTCGAACCCGGCGTGGTCGTCATCCCGCCGAACGACCTGGTGCACGTCGAGCGGCCACCGGGAGGGTACGTGGTGGTCGGTGCCGGCAAGACCGCGTTCGACGCGATCCTGTGGCTGCTCGATCGGTCGGTCGACCCGAGCTCCGTGCAGTGGGTCGTGCCGCGCGACTCGTGGCTGATCAACCGGGCGATGACTCAGCCGGGCCCGCTCTTCCGGATCGGCGAACAGATCGCGCTCATCGCCGACGCGACGTCACCGGCCGACATGTTCTCGAGGTTGGAGTCGGCCGGTCAGCTCCTTCGCATCGACCCCGCCCGCGAGCCGGAGATGTACCGCTGCGCCACGGTCACCGAGGCCGAACTCGACCAGTTGCGGCGTATCGACCAGGTCATCCGCCTGGGACGCGTCCGCCGGCTGACCGCTGAGCGGATGGAACTCGACGGCGGGACCGTCGACACGCCCGACGAGGTCGTGTACGTCAACTGCACCGCCGACGGTCTCGAGCGCCGGCCGATCGTGCCGGTCTTCGACGACGCGACGATCACGCTCCAGACGGTGCGCGCCTGTCAGCAGGTGTTCAGCGCCGCACTGATCGGGCGCGTCGAGACACTCCCCGAGATCGACCGGGCGACGAAGAACGAACTGGCGACCGTGATCCCCCACCCCGACACGCCGCACGACTTCCTCACCGGCACGCTGGCCCACATCCACAACATGGGACGGTGGAGCCAGCACGCCGAGCTCGCGGCATGGATGGCCGGGACCCGCCTGTCTCCGGGCTCGCTCGCCGACGACGACGAAGCTGCGGGCGATCGGGGCCTCGATCTCGAGACGGCTATCCGAGCGGCGGTGAACCTCGACGGATTCATCGCTGCGTCCGACTCCGGGGCTGCGATGACGGTGTGACTCGTTCGCGTCAGCACATCCGGCTCGGGTGGCCGGATGTGCTGACGTGAGAGGGCGTCGGTGGGCGGTGTCAGCCGCCTGCGAGACTCGGCGGGAGGAGGACCCCGTCGATGATGTGGACCACGCCGTTGGAGCCCATCAGGTCGGTCTGGACGACGGTGGCCTGACCGCCGTTCAACACGACGGCTCCGTCGATCACCTCGACGGTGATCGTGTTGCCGTCGATCGCGGTGAGTTCGGTGACTCCGACCACGTCATCGGCCAGCGCGGCGCCGTCGATCACGTGGTACTGGAGCAGCCCGTCGAGCAGCTCGAAGTCGCTCGAGAGTTCGGCGACCAGATCGGGGGCGTCGGCCTGGATCGCTGCGAGGGCGGCGTCGTTCGGCGCGAGGTACGTGACCGGTCCGGGGCCGGTCACCGCAGCGTTGAAGCCGGGAGCGAAGCTGGCGAACGTCGTGATCGTCGAGGCGCCGTTCGCGGCACCCACGTCGAGCACGGTGCCACCGCCGGCGGACTCGCCCTCATCACCAGCATCACCAGCATCATCGGCCGAGTCGTCGGCTGCGGCGGCGTCGCCGTTGGCCTCCACGGCGGCGAGCAGGGCCTCGAACGCCGACGCCGCACCGTCGAGCCCGGTGACCTCGCCGCGACCGAACAGGATCGCCTCGAGATCGTCCATGACGATCCACGCGCCGAGCACCGAGTTGTTGAACCACGCCTCGCCCACGTCGGTGACCGTGCTGTCGGGTCCGCCGACGATCGGGGTGTCGACGATGCTGCCGATGACCTCACCGTCGGGAGACGTCTGCGCGATCCCGAAGACCCACGGGACGTTCGTCTCGTCGGGGATCAGCTCCTCGGCGAGAGGGATGAACCCGAAGTTCTCGGTGCCCGACTGCGCCTCGGACCGGGTGAAGCCGACGGCCTCGAGGACCGCTCCCGAGATCGTGGTCGGGCCGTACGCGAACCAGTCCCCACTGAAGTCCTGCACGATGGCGGCCTGCTGACCGGCGAATCCCGCCGCCTCGATCTCGGCCGCCAGTGCGTCGATCCGGCCCTCGACCGTGGCGATGAGCGCCTCGGCCTCGTCCTCACGGTCGACGACCTGGGCGACGAGGCGCGACTGCTCCTGCCACGTCGACGTGAAGTCGGGCAGCACGAGCGGTGCGACACCGGAGAGTTCGTCGACGATCTCGATGAAGTTCGGATGACCGACCCCGAGGAGCACGTCGGGGCGAGTGGCCGCGATCGACTCGATCGAGCCGTACTCGACGAGCTCCGAGTTCGCGGACAGCACCGGAGCGAGCAGCGGATCCTGGAAAAACGCCGCAGTGGTCGCCGGCTCCACACCGAGCGTGAGCAGGATCGTGCCCATCAGCTCGTCGAGCGAGTACACCCCCTCGTCGGTGACGGGGACCTCCTTCTCGCCGATCACGTCGGTCACCGTGACGGTCGGGCCGTCGGCACCGTCGTCGGGGTCCTCCTCGGGCTCTGGTTCTTCCTCGGCCTCCGGCTCGGTGTCCGTCGACTCCTCCTCGGCCTCCGGCTCCTCCTCGGGCTCGGCCTCCTCTTCGGCCTCCGCCTCGGTCTCGACGGGGGCGCTGGCCGAGTCGCTGGCCTCGTCCTCCGCCGAGTCGTCGTCGCTTCCGCATGCACCGGCGACGAGTGCCAGCGATGCCAGCACCCCCACCAATCGTCTGATGTTCCGCTTGTTGTTCACGGCGGCACAGCTCACCACATCACGTCCGCAAAGACAACCTAACGAGCGGCCGCCGTGGCGGCACTCACACCTGCTGTCACACGACGACGTGTGGCGATCCGACCGAGACCCGATGTGGGTCCTCCGGCCCGGAGGGTGACCGCTTCCAGCACGAGCGCAGCCGCGACGGCGACCAACGCCCAGGCGAACACGGCCGGTGTGTCGAGCGACGTTCGTGCACGAGCGATACGCGCCCCGATGCCGTCGGGGCTCACGAACAACTCCGCCATGATCGTGATCCGATAGGCGTTCGCAGCGGCGTAGGCCCCCGACGCACGCAGCGCCGGAGCGATCGAGGGGATCGTCACGTGGCGCAGCGTCCACGGCGTTCCGACGTGGAGCCCGGCAGCCATCTCCAGGAGATCCGGATCGACGTCGCGCACAGCCTCGTGGACCGAGATCCACACCAGTGGTGTCGCGGCCACGGCGACGACCCAGGGTGTGGCATCGCCGTCGAGGCCGACCCAGATCGCGATCAGGACGACGGCCACGATCGGTGGCGCCCCGGCGAGCACGGCCCTGGAGGGACGGAGGGCCCAGTCGGCGCTCGACGAACGGCCCGTCACGAGCCCGAGCGCCATCCCCAGCGCGACGCCGGCCACGGTGCCCCGGAGAGCCCGCCAGCCGGTTCGCCACATCTCGGCTCCGATGTCGCGAAGACCGAGGTCGATCAGTCGCTCGACCGTCTCGGCGGGTGACGCCACCACGACCGTCGGCTGTCGTGACGCGACGAGCGCCCAGACCGCCACGAGCGCAGCGACCCCGATCGTCACCAACAGGGCCGGGCGGGCCGACGTCACGCCGCGAAGAACGCTTCGTCGGGCAAAGCGCCGCCGACTGCCTCGGGGTTCGCCGCGACGAGGCCGGCGAGGAAGAGGTCGAGATCCGCACGGGCCTCGGACGTACTCCGCGTTGCGAGATCGAGGCGCGGGAGCAGACCACCGATCAGAGGCTCGGGAAGGCCGGTTTCCTCGGCGAGCGCGCTCGCCGCAGCGCCCGGGTCGTCGATGACTCCGGCGACGGCGCTCGCAGTCGCCGACCGGATGGCGTCGACGACGTCGGGACGGTCGTCGACCAGAGAACCCACGGCGACCACGGCGATCTGCGGAAGCCGGTCGCCACCCGTCGCCTCGCTCCACGCGCTCTGGAGATCGATGATCGGCACGAGGTCGTGACCGTTGGCGGACGCCTGGGCGGACGCCGCCGTGGCGAAGTGCTCGGGGAGCACCGCAGCGGTCACGTTGCCTCCGGCTGCGGCTCCGACCAGATCGGGCAGGGCGGTTCCGTAGCGGACCTGGAGACCGCCGACGTCGACGCCGTTCTCCTCGGCGAGCTGACGGAAGAGCAGGTCGGCCACGTCGCCCTGGAACGGGATGTCGACGACGCCGTCCAGCTCGGCCCACCCGGAGCCGGCGGGTCCGAGGACCTGCAGCAGCTGCGCATCGACGACGGCGAGGACTCGGACGTCGACCCCGCGGGTGAACAGAGTGGCGGCGATGTTGGTGGGGAGGATCGCCACATCGAGATCGCCGGCCACGAATCCGGTACGGAGTTGATCGGGCGCCGTGATGGCCTGTTCGGTCACCGTGGCGAGCTCGGCCAGGTCGGGATCGTCGGCCAGCGAACCCAGGGCGGCGATCTGGACGACTCCGAACGGGACACCCACGGTGATGTCGACGGGCTCCACGGCCGGGGCATCCGTCGTCGGCGACTCGCTGGCCGGGGGCGCCTCGGTGACGGGCGGATCGGTGGCCGGCGGATCCGTGACGGGCGGATCGGTGGCCGGCGGATCCGTGACGGGCGGCTCGGTCGTCTCCGGACCCTCGTTCGTCGGCGGGGGTTCGGTCACGGCCGCCGACCCGTCGTCACCATCGCTGCCGCAGGCGGTCAGTGCGATCGTCGCCGCAGCGAGGAGAAGGCCGATCGGACGTGCCATACTTTGCATGCAATCTACAGTAGGCAGACTTTACAGTCACCGGTCAAGGGCGCCGGGCGAGGTGACGAGCGAGATGGTGAGCGAGATGACATCCAGCAGAGACGATGACGTGGCCGTGCCGCTCCTCGACCGCTGGCAGCGCTATGACCGCATGGCGCTCCACGTCCTGCCTGCTGCGCGCCACCTCCTCGAGGTCGTCGGCGCTCCCCCCGGGCCGGAACGACCTCGGCTCCTCGACATCGGAACCGGCACGGGCACGGCGCTCGAACTCGCCGCAGCCCTCGGATGGTCACCGCTGGGGCTCGACATGTCGCTCGATCAGCTCGACGAGGCCGCACCGACCGGCGCACCACTCGTCCTCGCCGACGGTCAACGTCTGCCGATCCGCGACGACGCCGTCGATGCGGTGATCTCGAACTTCGCGCTGATCTTCGCGACGCGACCCGAGGTCGTCTTGCGCCACGCGAGACGCTGTCTCGCTCCGCGGCGTCGGTGCGCCTGGAGTGCCTGGTGCCCCGGTGGCTGGCCGAATTCCTGGCGGACTCTTCTCGCCCACGCACTGGGTCGCGACGCATCGCCGTTCCCGGTGTCACTGGGCGTCGAGGACACCGCTCGAGCGGCGATGCTCGCCGCCGGCTTCACCGACGTGTCGATCGAACGCCGATCGGTGTCGTGGCTGGTCGCCGATCCGGAGGACGCGGTCGCGACGATCACGGCGGCGGCGGGCGGGCTCCGGCCACTCGTGAGTGCCGTCGAGTCCGC
>JBCCTP010000290.1:0-6152 GCA_039198505.1 Actinomycetota bacterium
ACGCCCTGCAGCTCGTGCCATCGGGGGTGCTGTACGACCACGTGATCCCGGTCATCGGGAACGGCGTGGTCGTCGATCTGCCGACGCTCTTCGCCGAGATCGACACGCTCGAGTCCCGTGGGATCGACTGCTCGGAGCTGCAGGTGTCGAGCCGGGCGCACCTGATCTTCCCGTGGCACCAGGCGCACGACGCGATCGCCGAGGCGATGCGTGGGGACGACAAGATCGGCACGACGCTCAAGGGGATCGGCCCCGCCTACGCCGACAAGGCTCGGCGCGTCGGGATCCGTGCGGGTGACGTCGTCGATCCCGGCCGATTCGAGACACTCGTCCGCGAGCGCGGGCTCGCGGAGAACAAGCTCATCGCCGAGGCCGGTGGCGAGCCGCTCGACATCGATGCGATCGTCGCCCAGTTCGGCGAGCTCGGTCGACGGCTCGCGCCGCTGGTCAGCGACACGATCAGCCTCCTGCACAACGCACTGACCCGCGATGCGCACGTTCTGCTCGAGGGCGCACAGGCCACCTTCCTCGATCTCGATCACGGGACCTACCCCTTCGTCACGTCCTCCAACCCGACCGCCGGCGGTGCCTGTGCCGGGTCGGGTCTCGGTCCGCGCGACATCGATCGGATCGTCGGGATCACGAAGGCGTACACCACCCGCGTGGGCGCCGGGCCCTTCCCGACCGAGCTGACCGACGAGGTCGGCGAACGGCTCGGCGACGTCGGCAAGGAGTTCGGTACCGTCACCGGCCGTCGTCGCCGCACCGGCTGGCTCGACTGCGTGATGCTCCGCCACGCCGTCCGTCTCAACAGCCTGACCGAGCTGGCGCTCACCAAGCTCGACATCCTCGACGGCTTCGACACCGTGAAGATCTGCACCGCGTACCAGCGCAACGGTCAGTCCGTCGTCGACTACCCCGATCGCTCCGACCTGCTGGCGGAGGTCGATCCGGTCTACGAGGTCCTGCCCGGGTGGGGGACCGCCATCACCGACACACGGGAGGGTGGCGACCTGCCCGCCGAGGCGCAGCGCTTCATCGAGGTCGTCGAACGCGAGGTCGGCGTCCCCGTGCGGGTCGTCGGCGTCGGCGCCGAACGCGACGACTATCTCGTCTGGTCGGCATGATCCCCCGGTACTCGACCCCCGAGATGGACGGGGTCTGGTCCGATCCGGTTCGTTTCGGTCGGTGGTTGGAGGTCGAGCTGCTCGCCACCGAGGCACACGCCGAGCTCGGCGTCGTGCCGCAGGAGCACGCCGAGCGGTGTCGTGCCGGTGCGCCGGTCACCGACGAGGCCTTCGTCGAGAAGGTGCTCGAACGCGAGCGCACCACCGATCACGACGTGGCCGCGTTCGTCGACGTGGTGCAGGACGCGATCGGTGCGCCTGCCGGATCGTGGATCCACTACGGCCTCACGTCGTCCGATGTGGTCGACACCGCCCTCTGCTGGGCGATGCGGGATGCGTGCGACCTGCTGATCGACGCATCGAGTGAGTTGATCGAGGTGCTCGTCGAGCTGGCACGTGCGCATCGCGACACGGTGATGATCGGCCGCACGCACGGGATCCATGCCGAGCCGACCACGTTCGGTGCGAAGGTCGCCCTGTGGGCGATGCAGGTCGACCGCGACCGGACTCGCCTCCGAGCGGCTCGCGAGTCGGTGGCCGTGATGAAGCTCTCCGGCGCCGTCGGCACGTACTCGAACGTCGATCCGGCGGTCGAGAGCCACGTGGGCGAACGACTCGGATTGACTCCCGTTCCCGCCACGCAGGTCGTCGCTCGTGATCGACACGCCGAGTTCCTGGGCGCCTGCGCGTCGGTCGGTGCGACGTGCGAATTGATGGCGGTCGAGCTTCGTCACCTGCAGCGGACCGAGGTGCGCGAGGTGCAGGAAGGGTTCAAGCCGGGCCAGAAGGGTTCGTCGGCGATGCCCCACAAACGCAACCCGATCTCGGCCGAGACGATCTCCGGATTGTCGCGCGTGTTGCGGACCAATCATCTCGCGGGTTTGCAGGACGTGGCGCTGTGGCACGAGCGTGACATCTCGCACTCATCGGTCGAGCGGGTGGTGCTCCCCGACTCGTCGCAACTGGCGTTCTACGTGATGCGTCGACTCCGTCGACTTCTGAGTGGACTCGTGGTGATGCCGGATCGGATGCGGGCCAATCTCGACGCCAGTTTCGGTCTCGTGTTCAGTCAGCCCGTGCTGTTGGCGTTGGTGCGGTCGGGGGCGACTCGCGACGACGCCTACCGCATCGTGCAACGGTCGGCGATGAGGGCGTGGGACGAACAACGGTCGTTCCGCGAACTCCTCGAAGCCGACGACGAAGTCGACGACCAAGTGCTGGACGACGCGTTCGATCTCGATCGCAGCCTGCGCAACCTCGGGCGAGTGTTCGACGCACTCGACGAGATCGACGTCTGAGACATCGACGGTTGGGGACTGCCGGCGCACCGGCGGGTGGTCAGCTCGCGCGGCTGATGCCGGCTCGCTTGAGCACTGCGGCCTCGACTCCCACGTCGCGCCAGGAGGCGTACGAGATCTTCTTCGTGTCGCTGTAGCTCTTCGCCACCCCGACGAACGCCTCTTCGAGGGCGGTCATGTCGACGGTGTCGGACATCGAGTCGAGTTCCTCTTCCAGATCGCGCTTCTTCTGGACGAGGAGCAGTTCGTTCATGGGGTCGGCCTCGGGCAGCTTCGCCTCGACCTCCGCCAGCTGGGCCCGCACACTCTCTTCGGTGCGCTTGCGTCCTCGCTTGGGCTTCGTGGCCCGCAGTCCCTCGAGGTAGTCGCGGACGACCTTTCCCTCGGCGCGACCCTTCTGCATCGCCGCCTTGTGTTCGTCACTCATTTGACGCTTTCCTGCCATGCCATCAGTGTAAATGTCGCTCCGACCATTTCACCCATTCCTGACAGTCTCTCCGAACGCATGGGTGGTGGTTCGGTCTGATCGGGCGGTGCCATCGGACCGCGACCTTCGCGACCGGATACGGTCGGTCACGATGTCCGATCTGCCCGTCCTCTCCGACGTTCTCGCCGCACTCCGAGACCACGTGCTCGAGCATTCGTTGAAGGAAGGCGACTTCGTCTTGAAGTCGGGCGCCCACAGCAGCTGGTTCCTCGACACGAAACAGACCGCATGTCGCGCCGACGGGATCGTTCTCGTCGCCGACGCCCTCGTCGAGGTCATGGGTCGGGAACTCGACGACATCGACGCGATCGGCGGACTCACCATGGGCGCCGACCCCGTCGCCTTCGGTGTCGCAGCCGTCCTCGCCACCCGAGGTCGGACCGTTCGGTCGTTCAGCGTCCGCAAGGAGGCGAAGCAGGGAGGTGTCACCGGCCGCATCGCCGGAGCGCTCGCGCCCGGCGATCGGGTGCTGGTGGTCGAAGACACGACGACCCGCGGGACCTCCCTCATCGAGGCCGTCGATCAGATCGTCGCCTTCGGTGCGACGCCGACGGCCCTCAGCGTCATCGTCGACCGCGGCGGAACCTGCGCCGCCCTGGCCGCAGAACGCGATCTCGACTACCGACCGCTGCTCACCGCCCCCGATCTCGGGCGCGCGTATGGCAGCTGACCGTCAGTCCGTGAAGAGCACACCGGGGTTCAGCAGTCCGTCGGGATCGAGTGAGCCGACGAGTCGACGCTGAGCATCGAGCTCGCCGTCGGTGCGAATCAACGGCAGGTACCCCGCCTTCGCGACGCCGATGCCGTGCTCGGCCGAGATCGTCCCGCCGCGCTGCGCCACGTGGCCGAGCACACGGTCGGCGATCGCCTCCGTCCCGCTCGCGCCGAGGAAGTTCAGGTGGACGTTCCCTTCGGCGAGATGACCGAACGGGATCAGCCGCGCGCCGTCGATGCGAGCGGCGGTCCGTGCCACGTCGACCAGTTCTTCCAGCTCGTCGAGCGGGACGGCGACGTCGAGCTTGAACGTGGGGACTCCCAGCCGAGTCGACTCGGCGGCGATCGCCTCCGTCATGCGATCCCGCACGTCGACCAGCGTGCGCCGGCGTTCGGCACCGGTGCCGATGGCTGCGTCGGCGACCCCGTCGGTCGCATCGAGCAGCTCGGCCAGCTCGTCGGTCGGATCCGCGTGATCGGCGGCCTCGAACAGGACGACGGCACGCGGATCGGCGGGTTCGTCGGCCGACCGGTCGGTGGGCGACGCCATGGCCCCCAGCGGTCCGCGGCCCCCGAAGTGGTCGACGACCAGGCGGTACGCGGACGGAAGGATCAGTTCGGCAGCGTCGAGTGACGGCACCTCCGCCCGAGCGGCGACGAGAGCGTCCCGGGCGAGGGCGAGCGACTCGTAGAGCACGAGCGCCGTTGCAGTCTCCCGGTACCGGGGCACGAGGCGCAGGCGAGCCGACGTCACCACGCCGGCGGTGCCTTCCGAGCCCGACAGCACCGACGGCCAATGGAGCCCTGCGGTCTCCTTGGTGAGGCCGCTCAGCGACCCGACGAGCGTGCCGTCTCCGAGGACGGCTTCGATGCCGACGACCTGGGAGCGCATCGTCCCGAACCGGACCACACGAGAGCCGCCGGCGTTGGTCGAGATCGCTCCGCCGACGGTCGCGGAATCGCGGGCGGCGAAGTCGATCGGGATGTCGAGATCCGCCGCGCGGGCGGCGTCTCTCCATGCGGCGATCGTGGCCCCGGCACCACACGTGACCTGAGCGGATGCCCCGTCGACCGGGCCGATGTCGCAGAGGCGACGCGTGGAGAGCACGACCCATCGGCGACCGTCGTCGCGCGGGACGCCGCCGCCGACGAGGCCCGTGTTCCCTCCCTGCGGGACGACCGCCAGATCGTGGTCGCGACATGCCGCGAGCACGGCCTGGACCTCGATCGCCGACGCGGGCCGGACGACCGCCACCGAGGGTGCGCCGTAGCGCCCGGTCCAGTCGACCTCGTGTCCGCGTCGCACGTCGGCGGTGTGCAGGACGTGCTCGTCGCCGACCGCCTCGGCGAGGTCGTCGAGCGGGGACACCGGGCGAGCATCGCAGATGAACCACGGGCCCGTTGATCTGGGCCAGACTCGCGGCGGGGCGTACGGTGTCCCGGCCGCGTCGAGCGGCGCGGATCACGCGAGGGGAGAACGCAGATGGAGGGTTTCTGGAGAGCTGTCGGCGTGCAGCTCGGGAAGAACTGGAAGTTGGTTCTCGGCGTCGTGGTGGTGCTGACCATCGGGTTCGGGCTCGGCCTCACGCGGGTCGAGTTCGCGACCGGCCAGGACAGCTACCTCAATCCCGACTCGCAGATCGCCATCGACAACGTGGCGTTCCAGGACGATTTCGGCGGCGAGACGATCGTCCTGCTCTTCAGCGGTCAGGACGGAGCCCGGATCCAGGATCTCTTCGACGGGGCCAACCGCGACGAACTCGAACGGCTGAACACCGAGCTCGCGGCCGTCGAGGGGGTCTACTCGGTGGTGACACCGCTGACGTCGCTCACGTGGTCGTCGGAGTTGGTGGGGGGTCCCACCGGTCAGGCGGCGCTCCTCGGAGCGCTGAGCCGTGACGCCGAGGGCGCCGACGTGCGCAACGCCGACGTCCAGATCTCACTCGCGCGTCGCGGCGCGATCGGTCCGGAGGATCAGTGGTTCATCGGAAACCCCGCCTGGAACGAACTCCTCATCTACGACAACAGCGGGTTCGCGATCGGCGACGACGGCGAGATCGTGGCGCCGCCGCCCGACGAGCTCAACGTGCGCCAGTCGCTGGAGGGGACCTTTCCCAACGTCGAGGGTGGCCCGATCAACGCGACGGCGGTCGGTGGCATCGTGCTCGACGGCAACCAGAGCCTCGACGAACTGCAGTCGGCCACCGACGCGGCGGTTGCGATCCTCGACACCGCCCGGTTCGACGGGTTCGACATGACGCCGGCGGGGTCGCCGCTCTACCTCGGTGAGATCAACGACTACCTCCGGGGTGGGATGCTCACGTTGGGTCTCGCCGCCGTGGTGATCATGGCGGTCGTCCTCTTCCTGATCTTCAGCGTGCGCTGGCGTCTCCTGCCGCTGCTCGCTGTGCTGATCGGAGTGGTGTGGGCGTTCTCGATCCTCGCGCTGCTGGGCATCGAATTGTCGCTCGTCACGATCGCCGGGCTGCCGATCCTCATCGGACTCGGCATCGACTTCGCGATCCA
>JBCCTP010000291.1:0-6134 GCA_039198505.1 Actinomycetota bacterium
GCGACGGCTACATGTGGGCGCTCGGGGACCGCACTCGCATCCAACGGACGTGGAACCTGTTCCTCGACGAGCACCCCCTCATCCTCTGTCCGTTCATGACCCAGCCCATGTACGACTGGGACTTCGACGTGCGGAGCTTCCAGGCGGTCAACGGCGTCCTCGAACGGGCGATGCACGCATTCGGCGTGAACTTCCTGGGCCTTCCGGCCGGCGTGATCGGGATGGACCTCGTGGAGGACCGACCGGCCGGGGTGCAGGTCCTCGGTCGCCGCTACCGGGAGGACCTCGTGTGCGACGCACTGGAGGCGATCGAGCACCGCAACGGCGTCATGGTCCACCGACTCTGGAGCACCTGACCCGCCCGCACACCGGCCTGGGCGCAGGCGGACAGTGTCCGCTTCTGGCCCGGGCGCAGGCGGACAGCTGATCAGATCGTGATGGTGGCGCCGACGAACTCGACGCTGAAGGCCTCGCACCAGACGAGCGCCGTGTACGGACCCGACGCGAGTTCGGTACCGGCGGGCAGCTCGTAGTTCTGGTCGCCGATGTTGCCCTTCAGCGCTCCGAGGTGGATCGACCCCTCCGGCAGCGACGTCTGGTCGGCACCGGGCACCCAGTACACCTCGAGGTCGGGTCCGTTCTCGATGTCGAAGTTCTCGAAGCGGAGGATCAGCGATCCGTCCGGATTCTGGAACAACCCGGCGTCGCCCGTCCCCTCGTGACCGGCCAACCCGACGAATTGGCCGAGGCCGAGCAAGACCGGGCCGGTCGGTTCGGGCGGGGCGGTCTCCGGCGGAGGCTCCTCGGCGGGGGGCTGCTCGTCGGTCACCTCCTCGTCGGGCTCCGCTGCGGTCGAGTCATCGCCGTCGGGGGCGTCGGCCGACGGTGCCTCTGCGGCCGGCGGTTCGGCGTCGGCCGCCGGATCGGCCTCCGGTTCCGCGGGCGCCGCCGGCGGATCGTCCATCAGCGGGGCCTGCTCGGCGATCGACGTGGAGAAGTCTTCGTCGACGACGTCGTCGATGAAGTACGGCGAGAGCAGCCACCAGTTGACGATGGCGAACGGCACGACGAGCACGAGGACCCGCACGATCGCAGGCACGCGCAGCCACAGCATGACGACGAACGCGAGCGCGGCCAGCGCGGTGCCGCCGAACGTGAACAGGAGCGTGCGGGCGTTCTCGAACGGCGCCTCGAGGATGTTCGGCTCGATCACGACGAGCACGAGCAACACGGCGGCGATCACCGCCGCGACGACGAACTCGAGTCGGCTGATCCGGCCGATCAGATCGCCGACGAACGAGCCGGGCGATTCGTCGGAGTCTCGACCGGTCGGGGGCGGAGCCGTGGTCTGAGCCATGTCACGAGTTGACCACACTCCGTCACGATGTGGTGGGCATCGCCTCCCGATCCGAGGCGCACGTCACAGATGTTTCGATTGACTGGAATGATCTACCCAGTACGGTGATGAGCGTGAGCACCTCGACCCGCCAGACCGCCACCATCACCGCCGAGCAGATCGTCGACCTGCTCGAGCGGCTCTACAACCAGCAGGATCCGAGCGCGTTGCGTGCGCTCGCCGCTCCCGACCTCCGCCACTACTCCTCCGGCATCGGCGACGGTGTCGACGCGTGGGCCGAGTACGCGGCATCGTTCGCCGGCCACGAGCCCCTCGTCGCCGTCCACCGCACCGTCAGCGAGGGCGACCGCATCGCCATCCACGCGCACTACCGCTGGAACGCCGATCGAGAGATCGACGGGGGTCCGGGAGTCGCCGTGGGCCACGTCTTCACCATCGACGGCGACCGGATCGTCGAGGCGATCGAGGTGACCCAGACGGTCGCACCCGAGACGGTGTCGGGCAACGACATGTTCTCCCAGCTCCGCCCGTCGGTCGACGCCTCCCACGATCTCGGCCGCAACCGGCGAACGGCCGAGCGCGTCGTGACCGAGTTCCTCGCCGGGACCACCTCACTGCGTGACGAGCTGCTGAGCGATTACCTCCAGCACAACCCGTTCATCCCCGACGGCGCCGACGGCATCGCCGGGTTCATCGACACGCTCGGAGGCAACCCCAACGACTTCCAGTGGTCGATCGCCGAGGGCGACCTCGCATGGACCTACACCCGATACCGGAGCGAGGCGATGCCGACCGGCCCGCTGGTCGCCGTCGACATCTGGAGGTTCGACGAGGCGGGCAAGGTGACCGAACACTGGGACGTCCTCGAACCCGACTTCACCAGCCCGAGCAGCCGGTCCTTCCCCGGCTGACCTGACGTAGAGTCCCTACGCCATGCCGTCCGACACCGTCGACCGCCTCACCGACGCCGTGCTGCTGTCCGTGCGCCGTCGTGGGTACGCGGGCACGAGCATGCAGGATCTCCTCCGCGACGCCGGCGTGTCGTCGAGTTCGCTCTATCACTTCTTCCGGGGAGGGAAGGAGGAGCTCGTCGCCACGGCCGTGCGCCGCTCGGGACTCGCCTCCGCGGACGCGATCGCGGTCGTGATGGCCGAGTACGAGCCGATCGAGGCGGTGGCGCGGATCTTCGACGCCGCCGCAGCCGAGATGGAGGGGCACGACTTCGCACTCGGCTGCCCCATCGGAGTGCCGGCGACCGAGGCACCGGCTGACTCGGAGGCGATCCGAGACGCCGTCGACGAGGTCTTCACCGCCTGGACCGACGCATACTCGTCCGGCTTGCGGCGAGCGGGCGTCGGCGCCGACGACGCCGATCGGCTCGGCCGCTTCATCGTGACGGCGTACGAGGGCTCGGTCACCCTCGCCCGAGCCACGCGCTCGACCCAGCCGTACCGCGACGCTGCGACGATCGTGGCGGGACTGCTCGCCGATTGACCGGCCGTCGCGTCGCAGTCGAGGCGCCGTCACCCTCTCGACGTGTCGCCGATCGCGTGCCGTGTGACCGACGCGGTCATACTGAGTTCAGCAAGCGAACGGAGGGATGACCGCCATGAAACTCAGCACGACCATCGGCTTCACGGGCGACCCGCAGGCACTCGTCCGGCAGGTACGCGACCTCGAGGCGGCGGGCATCGACCGTGTGTGGAGCGGCGAGATCTACGGCTTCGATCTCACGTCGACGTTGGCCTACCTCGCCGGCCAGACCGAGCACGTCGAGCTGATGACCGGGATCATCCCGATCTACTCGCGGAGCCCCGCGCTCATCGCCCAGACCGCCGCCACGATCGACGCTCTGTCGGGCGGTCGCTTCGTGCTCGGGCTCGGAACGTCGGGCCCGCAGGTGATCGAGGGCTGGCACGGCGTGCCGTTCTCGAAGCCACTCGGCCGCACGCGCGACGTGATCGAGATCTGCCGCAAGGTGTGGAGCGGCGACCGCGTCGTCCACGAGGGCTCCGCGGTGTCACTCCCTCTCCCCGAGGCGGACGGCACCGGGCTGGGCAAGCCGCTGAAGTTCATGGGTCGGCCGTTGCGTCAGGACATCCCGATCGTCGTCGCGTCGATCGGACCGAAGAACGTCGAACTCACCGCCGAGGTGGCGAGCTGCTGGCAGCCGATCCACTTCGTCCCCGACCGCTTCCGCCAGGTCTGGGGCGACGCACTCGACGCCGGCCAGGCCAAGCGCGACGAGTCGCTGCCCCCGCTCGAGATCATGGCCGGCGGTCGTGTCGCTCTGGGTGACGGCCCGACGGTCGACGCCGCCCGCCACGAAGCTCGCGCCCACATCGCCTTCTACGTCGGCGGGATGGGCGCCAAGAGCAAGAACTTCTACAACGACCTCTTCAAACGGTACGGCTGGGAGGAGGAGGCCGAGACCATCCAGGACCTCTTCCTGTCGGGCAAGCGCGACCAGGCGACCGCTGCCGTGCCGGACGAGTACCTCGATCTCTCGATGCTCGTCGGCGACGAGGGCAAGGTCCGCGAGCGCCTCCAGGTGTACCGCGACGTCGGCGTCACGCACCTCGACATCCAGCCCACCGGCGACGATCCCCTCGGCACCATCGAGAAGATCAAGGCCTGGGCCGAGTGAGGCGAGCGAGCGACTAGTTTCGCTCCGTCGCCCGAGGGCTGGACTCGGGCGCCCAGATCGATCGTCGCCTGCTCGCAGACACGCGATCGAACCGAACCTCCTGTCGCCGCGTGATCCCACTCCTTCTCGCCCATCTCGTCGTCGCCGCACTGTGCCTCGCCGCGGGCCGGCACGGCGCTCGATGGGCGCTCCCGTTCGCTGCGCTGGCCCCCGCCGCCACGTTCGGGTGGCTCGTCACGCAGTCGGCCGACGTGCTCGACGGCGACGCTCCGACGACCGACGTCGAGTGGATCCCGCAGCTCTCGCTGTCGATCACGCTCCGCCTCGACGGATTCGGCCTGCTGATGGGCCTGATCGTGTCGGGCATCGGCGTGCTGGTCCTGCTCTATTCGATCCTGTACTTCGGGCGGCGGAACGATCTCGGCAAGCTCGCCGGGCTGCTCGTCGGCTTCGCCGGAGCGATGCTCGGCATCGTGTGGGCCGACGGGCTGCTCACGCTGTTCGTCTTCTGGGAGCTGACGTCGATCACGTCGTTCCTGCTGATCGGGTTCACCGACAAGGTGCCGGCCGCACGGGCGGCCGCGATGCGGGCGTTCCTGGTCACGGGAGCCGGTGGACTGTGCATGCTCGCCGGCTTCATCATCCTCACCATCGCCGGCGATGCGACCACGATCTCCGAACTCGCCGCCGACCCGCCGACCGGCACCCTCACCAACGTCGCCCTGATGTTGGTCCTCCTGGGGGCGTTCACCAAGTCGGCACAGTTCCCGTTCCACTTCTGGCTCCCCGGAGCGATGGCCGCGCCGACGCCCGTCAGTGCCTACCTGCACTCGGCCACCATGGTGAAGGCCGGGCTCGTCGTTGTCGCCCGGTTCGCTCCGACGTTCGCCGACGAGGGCCCCTGGCGCTGGCTGGTGGTCGGCGCCGGGCTGGCCTCCTTGCTGGTCGGCGGCGTGCGCGCCATGCGCCAGCAGGACGCGAAGCTCGCCCTCGCCCACGGCACGGTGAGCCAGCTCGGCTTCCTGATGGTGCTGCTGGGCCTCGGCACGTCGGCGGCCACCTACGCGGGCGTGGCGATGCTGCTCGCCCACGCACTTTTCAAGGCGTCGCTGTTCCTGTGCGTCGGCGTCGTCGATCACGAGACCGGAACGCGCGACATGCGCCGCCTGCGCGGCATCGGTCGTGCGCTGCCGGTCGTCGCCGCATCGGTCACCGTTGCCGCCGCATCGATGGCGGCGATCCCGCCAACGTTCGGCTTCGTCGCGAAGGAGAAGGCGCTCGACGGTCTGCTCGACAACGAGATCGGCGCGATCGGCGTCATCGCCCTCGTCGGCATCGCGGTCGGCTCGGTGCTCACGGTCGCGTACACGATCCGCATCGCGGTCGGGTTGCTCGGTGACGACGCCCCGGGAATCGACGCCGAGGCGGACGAGGAGACGACCGACGCGGCCGCCCGTGCCCCGATCGACCCAGAGTCGGTGCACCGACCCTCGTGGACCTTCGTCGCCGCTCCCGCGCTCCTGGCGACGCTGTCCCTCGTGGCGGGGTTCCTCGCCGGCCCGATCGGCGACTGGCTGGCCGAGGCGGCCACATCGCTCGACGAGAAGACGGCCACGAAGGAACTCAAACTCTGGCCCGGCGTGAACGAAGCGCTCCTGCTGTCGACGGCGATCATCGCCGCGGGCGTCACCCTGTGGTGGTTCACCCGACCGCGGACCCGCACCGTCGACGCTCGGGGCAGCCTCGCGACCGAGATCTACGACCGGGGCTACGACGGCCTCCTCGACGGCGCCCGACGCACGACCGTGCTCACACAGAGCGGATCGCTGCCGTTCTACCTCGCGGTCGTGCTCACGACCCTCGCGGCCGCGATGGCGGCGGCACTGATCGCGGGCGCCACCGACTCGATCTCGAGCCCGCGGTTCAGCAACTCCCCCGTCGAGTTCGTCGCCGTCGTCGTCACGGGCGCTTTCGCGATCGCCGTCCTCTTCGCTCGTACCCGATTCGTGGCAGCGGTCCTCCTCGGCGGCGGCGGCTACGGGCTGGCGATCGTTTACCTCGTGCAGGGCGCTCCCGACCTCGCGATCACGCAGTTCCTGGTCGAGACGCTCACGATCGTCGTGTTCCTCC
>JBCCTP010000292.1:0-6117 GCA_039198505.1 Actinomycetota bacterium
GATGATGTTGCGTTGGACCTGACTGGTGCCCCCGGCGATCCGTCCACCGGGTGCCGCCAGCATGCCAGACGCCGACATCGAGTCGAGGCACGCCTCGGCACCGGCGAGGTCGCCGCGCAGCATCGCCGTGTCGAACGTCATTTCGGTGATGCCGAGCTTCATCAGCGACGCCGCCGTCGACGCGATCGGACCTTGGCGCTGGGCCATCGCTTTGTACGCCGACCCTCGGCCGACGAGTTCGGTGACGCGCTGACGTTCGGTCGAGGACAGATCTCCGCCCAGGCGCACGAGTTGCTCGAGGCGACGCTCGAGGCCGATCACGGCGGTTCCGATGTGTCCGCGCTCGCTCGTGAGGACCGACATCCCGACACCCCATCCTCCGTGGAGTGGTCCGAGGAGGTGGTCGGCCGGCAGTTCGACGTCGGTGAAGAACACCTCGTCGAACTCGGACTCGCCGGTCATCTGGACGAGCGGACGGATCTCGATGCCCGGGAGGTCCATCGGGCAGAGGAAGAAGGAGATGCCGTCGTGTTTCTTCGCCTCGTCGAGGCCGCGGGTGCGGGCCATGAGGATGCCCCAGTTGCTGTAGCGGCCACCCGAACACCAGACCTTCTGGCCGTTGACGACGAAACGATCGCCGTCGAGCTCCGCCTTCGTCGACAGTGAACCGAGGTCACTGCCCGAGCCCGGTTCGGAGAAGAGCTGGCACCAGACGTGGTCGGCGTCGAGGGTGGTCGGGAGGTGTCGTTCCTGCTGCTCGGGCGTGCCGTACCGGAGGATCGATCCACCGGCGAGCACGAGCCCCACCATGTTGAGCACCGGTGGGACACCGGCCCTGGCGCACTCGAGCAACCAGGTCGAGTTGTGCTCGGCGGTGAGTCCTCGGCCACCGTGCTCGGTGGGCCAGTGGATCCCGGCGAAGCCGGCGTCGCGGATCGCTCGCTGCCAGGCCATGCCGTCGTCGATCCGGTCAGGCGGGCAGATCGCCCCGTAGTCGGGTGGTCCGTCGGCGGCGTTCTGGGCGAGCCAGTCGACCGCCTCGGTGCGGAAGTCCTCGACCGAGATCACGTCCGGAGTCTCGCGATTCGACTCCGTCGCGATCGAACTGCGGGGACCTCACTCGCCGGTGCGGCCGGCGGCGGGATCGGTCACGCGTGGCCGCCCGCCGCCGTCCACACCATGAGTGCCGTCCGATCCGGCCAGTCCTTCGGTGGTCGCTCACCGGCCAGCGCATGTGCGTACCACGAGCCGGTGCACATGGTGACGAGCTGGTGTCGGTCGCGCTCGTCGGCGGTGATCGTCCCGTCGTGGGCCGCCCGGTCGAGGATGGCGCGGAGGCGGGCGCGGCGCGGCGCCACGACGCTGGCGCGGTACGCCTCGGCGACCCGGGCCGACGTCGTCTCGGCGAGGACGGCACCGGCGAGAGCGATCCCGTGGGTGGTCGTGATCCCACGGCGGAACGACCGGAGCTCGGCGACGAGATCGGTGAGCCCGTGCCCGGTGACCTTCGGGGTGGTGGCTGCCCCGAACGACGCAACGGCCGCCACTGCGAGCTCGTCGAGATCGCCGAACCGCCGGTACAGCGCCGGTCGCGTGGTGCCGGCTCGGGCCGCGACCTCCGCGAACGTGAGCTGGTTCGGTCCGGACTCGACCAGCACGTCGCGCGCAGCGGTGAGGATGGCGTCGTCGAGCGCAGCGCTGCGCGGACGTCCCGTTCGCTGCCGGCCGGTCACCGGATCGACGGTACTCGTTATGAGACGACCGCGTCTCGGAAGAGTGTGGGAATACGATGCACATTCGTATCGTTACACCGACGTACCGGAACGCACCTGGCGTTCCTCGACACCAGGAGTCATCGTGACCACCCACAGCAACACCCCCACCAGCACCGACGACAACCCCAGCGGCCCGAGCGGCAACGTGGCGTTCGTCCTGTCGAATCCCGCCGTCTCGTCGGTCACCGGCTGGCCGATCGGGTTCTGGCTCGCCGAGCTCACCCATCCGTATCGACGCTTCGTCGACGCCGGCGTCGCCGTCGAGCTCTTCAGTCCGGAAGGCGGGGCTCTCCACGTCGACGACTTCTCCGACCCGTACGCCGACAACGGCTACTCCGCCGATGACGAGATCTCGAAGGCGTTCCTGTCCGATCCGGAGACGGCCGGGCTCATCGAGACCACCCGCCCGCTCGCGGAACTGCGCCTCGACGACTTCGACGCCGTCTTCTTCGTCGGCGGGCAGGGCCCCATGGAGACGTTCCGTCGCAATCCCGCCGTCGAACGCGTCGCCACCGACTTCTTCGATGCCGGGAAGCCGACCGCCGTCGTCTGTCACGCCACCTCGCTGCTGCTCGACGCACGTTCCGGGTCGGGTGAGTTGATCGTCGACGGGAAACGGTGGACCGGCTTCACCAACGCAGAGGAGCAGTACGTCGAGGACAACGTCGGGCAGAAGTTCCAGCCGTTCTGGATCGAAGCCGAGGCCGCGAATCTGCCGAACACCACCTTCGTCGCCGGACCACCGATGGCCAGCCATGCGATCCGCAGTGGGAACCTCATCACCGGGCAGCAGCAGAACTCGGGCGCCGAAGCGGCCGACCTCGTCCTCGAGGCACTGCGGTGACCGAGCGGATCGCCGTCGTCGGCGCCGGCACGGTCGGTGCGCACCTGGCATCGGCGTTCGTCGCGGCCGGACACGAGGTGCGGATGGGAGTCCGCGACCCGGCCGGCGAGACGGCGACCGACGTCGGTCGTCGACTCGGGATCGACGTCGTGTCGATCGACCGAGCCGCAGACGGTGCGGATCTCATCGTGCTGGCCGTGCCGCACGCCGCGGTGGAGGAGGCCGTTCGTGCGGTCGCTCCGCCCGCTGACGCGATCGTGATCGACGCCACCAACCCGGTGGGACGGGTCCTGCCCGACGGTGCCGACAGCACGCTCGACGTCGTCGCCGCGACCGGAGTCGCCTCACCTCTCGTCAAGGCGTTCAACACCATCGGGGCGGAGGCGTTCGTGTCGCCCGAGATCGACGGCTCACCGCTGTTCCTCCCCGTGGCGGGTGACTCGCCGGCTGCCGAGCGGGTGGCGGACCTGGCGCGGTCGATGGGCTTCGACGCGCTGGTCGTCGGGGGTCGTGCCGAGGCCCGTCTCAACGAGAACGTGGCCGAGTTCTGGATCCACCTCGCGTTCCGTGTCGGGCTCGGGCGCGACTTCGGATTCGCCCGGCTCCGACGATGAGCGGGGGAGATCGCGCCGACGATCGGGGCGTCACGCTCGTGATCCGTCGGCGCGTTCGCCCCGAGCGACGCGTCGCCTACGAGCAGCGACTCGGAGAACTCCTCGACGACGCGCCCTCCATCGCCGGCTATCTGGGTGCCGACGTCCAGCGACCCGGACCGGACGACGATCGCTACGTGAGCATCGTGCGGTTCGCATCGCCTTCCGACCTCGACGCCTTCCGGCGGAGCGCGATCAACGAGTCGTTCCAGCTCGACGTGGCCGCGATCGCCGACGGCGCTGCCGTCTGGGACGAGCACACCGGACTCGAGTTCTGGTTCGACCCGCCGTCCGGAACCGTGGTCGCCCAGCCCGTGCGCTGGCGGATGGCGATGGTGCTCGGCGTGGTCGTCTACGTCCTGGTTCTCGTGTTCGGCGCCATCGCCGCCGCCGTGATCGGATCGTGGCCGGGGCCCCTCCGGTTGGCTGCCGTGATCGCCGTCGAGATCGTGCTGATGACGTACGTCCTCCTCCCGAGGATCACCCGGGCGCTCGCCGGCTGGATCTACCCGTCGGCCGACCGGGTGTGACGCCGCCGGTTCCGGTGCGGTTTCGAACCGCAGCAGCCGCACGTGCGTCGAACAGGCCATGGAATCGACGAACGAACTCCGCCGTGATGTCCGCCAGATCGCCGATCGTCAGATCGGGTACCACGTCGAGGCGATCATGCCCTGGCTCGTGGCCGTGCCCGGGTTGCTCGTGCTGCACGGGTTGCAGCTCGCGGCGCTGGGCTCGCGCTGGCGAGGCGACGACGCCGGGTGGAGCCTGATGTTCCGGGAGGACGATGGATCCGCCTGGCTCGTGGGCTCACTGTTGGCTCTGGTCGTCGGGGTGGGCCTGACCGCGATGGCCGCCGTCGATGCGGATCCGCGTCGCTTCCGCTGGGTGGCGATCGTCGCCGCCGTCCGGGGTGTGCTCCTCGTCGCCGACCAGCGGTCGGTCGACGTGTCCCGCGTCGCCGACGGCGCCGCCGACCCGCGCTTCGGGTTCGGGGCCAGCCTGCTCCTCGCGCTCGCCACGGTCGGAACGTCGACGTGGGCCGCGGCGTCGATGCCCCAGCTCCGACGCTGATCGAGTCCGGGCCCGACTTGATGAGACGGATTGGATCGTGTAGAAAACACGACAGATCGTCTCATCAACGACGATCGGTGCCACGGCGGCCGACGTCGCGCGACAACCCGAACCAGGAGGGCAGACACGGTGTTCGATCTCATCGACGTGCGAGGGCGGATCGCTGCCCGCCGATGGTGGTACGTCCTGCCCGGCTATCTCACCGTGTGGTCGCTCGTGAACGGTTCGTGGACGTTCCTCGACGGCGAGGGTCTGTTCGACGCCTTCGGCATCGAAATCACCGTGACGACGACCGGTGACGAGTTCGTCCTCGCCAACTCGGGCGCTCGCTACCTCGGAGTCGCTGCCGCACTGCTCGTCGGGGTGTTCCTGATCGACAGCGCAGCGGCCGCGCTGGCGGCGCTCAGCGCGCGCCTCGTGATGGACGTCGGTGACGTGATCGCCGGGATCTCGACGGAACAGTTCGACAACGTCGCCCTGGGCCTCGTCCAGAGCGCCGTGCTGTTCTTCGTGCCGACGATCGTGTCCATCGTCTGGCTCGTGCGGGCGCAGCGGGGTGCGACCGCCTGACGGCCGAGGTGGCTCGGAGTCCGGCGACCGACGGGTCAGGCCCGGTCGACGCCGACGGCGTTCGGGTACGGGATCACGTCGTCGGCCAGTCGGTCGACGAGCGGCCGGAGCGCGGCGTCGATCCGCTCGAGTCCGTCGTGGCCGAGGCGATCGGTGACCGGGGCCGCCGCCCGATCGGTCGCCGTCTCGACGTCGTCGACGAGTGCCCGCCCATCCGGCGTGATGGCGCCGTTGCCGTCGAGGAGGCCCCGAGATCGGAGCCGGTGCTCGCAGCCGGCGACGTCGTCGTCGCTCCAGCCCCGACCGGCGAGCAGCGTGTCGGCGTCGAATCCGTCGAGAGCGATACGCAGCCGATGAGCGTCGATCCCGTGGAGGCCGTGGGCCACCCACGCCGACGAGTGGCCGTCGCCGCGATGCTCTCGCAGCATCGTCGTGGCGTGGAAGAGACGACCCCAGGCATCGGAGGGCGTGTCGATGGCGGTGTTCGCCGCGAACAGGACGCGGCCGTCGACCGGGAGGTCGCGGGCGATCCGGTCGAGCTGGTCGCCGGCCTCGGCGATGGCGGGCGACGGCGGGCCGAGTGCCTGTTCGAACGCCGTCCGGGCGCCCCCGAGCCGGACCTCGAGCGCGCTGGCGGGGGAGATCAGATCCCACACCGCCGGCAGTGCCCGAGCGACCGTCGAGGGATGGAAGTTGAAGAACGCCGCCGTGACGGGTTCGGGGCCGACCGCGCCGAACGGCGCGGCTCGCATGGCGAAGTAGCCGCGCCAGAACCCGCGAACACCCACCTCTTCATGAGCGGCGCGCGCCGCCGGATGGAAGTACGTGACGGCGTGGACCGGCTCGATCAGGCGGAACAGCCGCCGCGCCGGGTGCTGACCCGTCAGCTGAGCGCCTTCAGGTACATGGCCGTTTCCTCGGCGATGGCGGCCGGCACCTCGAAGCCGTCGCGGTTGGTGACCGCGTCCCAGTTGTCGCGCAGCTCCTCGGGCGTGAGCGACTCCGTGTTCGTGTACCCCTGACACTCGGCGATGAACACCTCGGCGACCCGGCCGCCACCGACGGAGTAGACGCGGCCGGTCGACTCGCACGACTCGTGAGCGAGGTAGGTCACGAGCGGTGAGACCCACTCGGGCTGCAGCTTCTCGCCGAGCGGGCCGAGCAGGTCCTCGGTCATGCGGGTGAACGCGAGCGGGGCGATCGC
>JBCCTP010000293.1:0-6099 GCA_039198505.1 Actinomycetota bacterium
CCGGTTCGGGCGGCGCCGGCGGCGGTGGCAGCACGACGACGGACGCACCGACCACGACCGCCGCACCCACCACGACGGCGGCACCGACGACCACCACGGCACCGACCACGACGGCGGCACCGACGACCACCACGGCACCGACCACGACCGCGGCACCCACGACCACGACCACGGTGCCTCCGACCACGACGACCACGACAACGACCACCACCACGACGACGACCACGACGACAACGACCACGACGATCGTGCCGAACGACGTGTTCCACCCGTGTGCCGACCCCTCGGCCGACTGGTCGACCGACTTCGGCCCGGGCGAGTGGATCGCCGACCACTGGGACAACCGTGCCCTCGAGGGTTGGTGGGACGAGCGTCGGTATCCGACGGTCGTCGACGAGAACTGGGGCTTCGCGGAGAACGAGGTCATCGGCAAGAGCGACGACTTCGGCATCCGGTACTACCGCCAGTTCGAGGTGCACGAGACCTGCGAGGTTCAGATTCGCCTCGGTGGTGACGATGGATATGCCATGTGGCTCGACGGCAGCTGGGACATCTACGAGTGGTTCGACCAGCCGTTCACCCAGACGACCGTCAACGTCACCCTCACCGCGGGATGGCACACCATGTACGTGTTCTTCTACGAGAACGGCGGCACCGCACAGGTGCTCCTCGACTGGCGACCGGTCTGATGGACACGACCACGACGACCAGCCCGGAGCAGGTGGTTCCGCGACGGCGGAGACGCGACCGCGGTTTCACCCTCAGCGAGGTGCTCGTGGCGATCTCCCTCACCGGCACCGCTGTGGTCGCGGTCGTCGCCGGGATCCAGGCGGTGATCAGCGCGTCGAACACGAGCGACGAGCAGGCGAAGGTCGAAGCGGTGCTCGTGAGCGCCTCCGACCGTCTTCGGGCCGCGGACTACGTGCCGTGCCCCGACGTCGACGGTGACTACGCACACCTGAGCGCGGCGGCCGCCGCTGCGGTCGGCTACGACGCCGACCAGGTCGAGATCCTCGACATCCAGTTCTGGGATGCGTCCGCCGGAGGGGCCGATGTCAACGGCGACACGATCGACGCAGACGGCGCATGGGGACCGACGAACAGCTTCGTCACCCCGTCGGGCTGCCAGTCGGACATCAACCTGACGACGTCCCGCACCCTGCAGAAGGTGACGATCCAGGTGTCGTCACCCGACGGTTCTCTCGTCCGCACGATCGAGGTCGTGAAGAGCCCGATCGTCCCCGACCCCGCAGGCGTGTGACCCACACGACTCGAAACGGCACCACGATGGACACTCCCCCCACCCCCACGCACGACGATCGTCGATCGGCATTCGTCCCGAGTTCCGCGGCGACCCTCCGGGCCCGCCGCACCGACTCGGGGATGACCCTTCCCGAGGTCCTGGTGGCGATGACGGTTGCCGGAGTCCTCATCGCCGCCATCGCAACCGCATTCTCGGTGATGCTCCGCACGACGCCCACCGCCGATGACCGCCTCGCGGAGTCGAAGGACGTGACGTTCCTGCAGGCGTGGGTGCCCGTCGACCTCAGTACGGCGATCAACAGCTGGGACGAGATCGACGATGCGGCGATCAAGGCGGCGATGGCCGCGAACGACCCGTCGGTCACGTACGACGCCACCCTCGAAGGCACCAACGTCCTCACCCTGCTCGTCCCCGATGCCGACACGGGCGCCATCGGCGTCGTCGCGTACCGCTACGCGGAAGGACCCGGCGGCGACTGGCGCATCGTGCGCTACGAGATCGAGAATCCGGGAACACCCGCCGAAGAGGTCCGTCTGATCGGAGTCGCGTACGAGGTGCCCTCGCCGCCCGACGGCTGGGTCCCGGCCGACGGCGTCGGCCACGCGGTGCAGGTCAACGCCCGCAACCAGGCGGCCGTTCGCCCGGTCGGTGAAGACCTCACCGTGTTCTTCGAGAGCGGCAACGAGTTCCGCACCGGCGGTGCCGGCCTGTCGGCCGAACAGGACCTCACACCGAACGACCCGGTCACGCTGCCCGATCCGACGGCTCCCCCGACGCGCTGCGGCGGCGACATCGCGATGATCATCGACACGTCGGGATCCGTTCCCGCCGGCGGAGGCGGGATCCCCACCGAGCAGGCCGCCGTCGGCTTCATCGACGCCTTCGTCGGAACGCCGACGAGGATCTCGATCAACGGCTTCGACCGTGAGGGCTACGCCATGCTGACCGGCGCGACACCGGCGGCCAACGGTGCCCGCGCTCCGTTCGTCTCGGTTCTCGACTCCACCGAACCGGGAGTCGACGGCATGAAGAACCGGATCCTCGACCTCGACGACGTCGACTTCAACTGGGTTCCAGCGGGCGGCATCGACCCGGACGGAAACGGTGTCCACTACGACCAGATCGGTCCGGGCACCAACTGGGAAGACGGGCTCTACAACATCTTCTTCGACTCGACGACCGGTCAGCCGCACAACGCCAACCAGCCGGACCTCGTCGTGCTCATCACCGACGGGCGCCCGTTCCTCGGACGCACGGCTTCTGGTGGGAACGAGAACATCGGCGAAGCCGCTGCGGTCCAGCGCGCGGCGACGGTCGCCAACGACGGACGGTCACAGGGCTCGCGCCTCATCGGCGTCATGGTGGGGAACCAGGCGTCCAACGCCACCGCGGTCAACAACCTGAAGGCCGTCGTCGGATCGAACGAATGGACCGGTCAGATCAACGGCGACGGCTCGATCGATGTCGGCAACGCAGTGGCCGCCGACTTCTTCGCCGGCGCGTGGTCGGAACTCGGCGCGGTCCTGCGTTCGATCATGATCGCCGAGTGCGGCGGCACGGTGACGCTGCGCAAGCAGCTCGACGACGGCTCCGTTCCGTCGGGACGCTGGAACTACTCGTCGCCGACGGGTGACCAGGTCCTCGACACAGCGACACAGAGCTCCGTCACCTTCGACTTCAACTTCGAGAGCGGCGAGACCGAGCAGGTCGTTCGACTCACCGAGGAGGCCCGCACGGGCTACAGCTTCGTCCGCGGCGACTGCTCCGTCGCCGGCGAACCGCTCGACGCCGGTCGCGTCACACAGCAGCCGGACGGCGCTGCAGGCGTCGAGGTCACCGTGCGGCCCGATGAGGCGGTGTCCTGCCTGATGATCTCCGAGAGGACCAGCTGATGAGCCGCCACCCGTCTCTCCCCGGCCGGCACCGTCGCTCGACCCGACGCGACGACGGCACGGTGCTGCCGATGACGCTGGTGTTCATCCTGTTCGGGTCGGTCGTCGCGATCGCACTGCTCACGTTCGCCTCGACGCTCTTCCGCAACCGTCCACCGCTCGAAGAGCGGAGCGACTCCCTCGAGGCCGTTCAGTCGGCGATGAACATGGCCGTGACCATGCAGCGATCGTTCGGACCCGACGGCTGCTTCCCGCACACCGACGGGGACTTCGACATCAACGGCCGATCGGTCGACATCTCGTGCACCGTTCTCGATGACGAGAACGATCTCGGCGGACGCTACGGCCTCATCACCACCTCCAACGTGGGGAACGCGGCCCGCGACGACGCGGCCGTGTGGACCAGCGGGAGTCCCCGCCAGTTCCGCAACGGTGTGTTCGTGCAGGGTGGCTCGTTCGCTGCCGGGACCTCGACGACCGAGCTCGTCGGGGCAGGATCACTCGACGGAACGTCGACGACGACCGGGGTGAGCGCCTACCGCTACACGATGCTCGACCCGTCGACCGGCGTCGATGTGTCGGCGACGCCGACGTGCTCCGCCCTGTTCGGCCCCGACGTGGCCTCCGAGACGATCAACGGTCCGCTGTTCGACACGGCGACCTCGGTGACCGCGACGGCGACTCCGCCGATCGTGCCGATCCTGATCGACATCACTCCGAATCCGGACACACGGATCCTCGGCATCGTCGTGACCGACACGACCGGCGCCGTGGTGCTCGATCGCGAACTCGTCGGCGGTGGTGCGTTCCGGGCCGAGCCCTCGGGTCTCGGCGTGATCACCGACGTGACGATCTGCCACCAGGTGGCCGTCGATCCGACCGACCCGACCCACGTACCGGCCGACCGGACGTTCTGTGGCAGCCCGCTGATGGATCCCGAGCAGTTCCAGCAGGACGTGTCGACCGATGGCGTCACGTGCCTCACCGAGGGCTGGTGGGACGTCGCCGGGTGGGCTCCGACCGCACTCGCCGACTACATCACGCCGATGCTCCCCCAGATCCCGACGTACCAGCGGTCCACCGTGCCGCGCCAGGTCGGGTCGTCGGACTGCTACGTCCTGTATCCGGGTCGGTACCAGGGAGAACTCACCCTCGACGGCGGTCGCCAGTACTACTTCGCATCCGGCGTGTACCTCTTCGACAGCCCGATCCGCATCGGTGACGGGGCTCGCGTCGTCGGCGGTGAGGGAAGGTGGGCCGGCTGCACCTTCGACGCGGAGGCGTCGTTCCTCCCGGGCAGCCCACTGAGCCACGACATCACCGGAAAGGGCGTGACGTTCCTGCTCGGCGACGGCGCCATGATCGAGGTCGACGACGCCTCCCTCCGGCTCAACGACCGCATCGCCACCACGTCGACCCGTGCGACCTCCGGCATCAACGTGATGACCGTCAACGAGTCGATCACGACGCCAGAGGTCGTCATTCCGAACAACGACGACGTGCTCCTGCCAGGCTGCCTCGCCTCCGAGGCAGCGACCACGCCGTCGTGCACGGAGGACGTGTCGACCTACACCGCCACGCCGATCCAGGGCGGGGCCACCTTGTCGTATTCGCCGTCCACTCTCGGCCACGACGACCTGGTGATCGACGCACGTCTCGACGGCTCGTCGACGCCGACCAACCGCATCGTCTTCGGCGGGGCCGTCTACACGCCGAACGCAGCGATCTCGGTGCAACGCACCGTTCCGGGGAGCAACACGTCGGCGTGGTTCGAGGGCGGCGCGACCGCCACCACCTTCGTGTTCGACGTGCCCGACGGCGACGCCGACGCGGTGCGGATCGGCGAAGAGGCCGACGTGGTGTACCTCCGGGTCCGACTCGACGCACGCACGTCGTTCGACGATCGGGCGTACCGATCATCGGTCGAGCTCGAGGTCGACAATGCCGAGCGGTACGCCATCAACAGCTGGACGCTGGGCGCCGACGACTCGGGACCCGGGGGCGGTGGGACCACGACGACGAGCACATCGCCGACCACGACGACTCCTCCGACCGTTACCACGGTCCCATCGGGTGGCGACGGCAGCATGCTCAATCCGTACGTCTGTCTCGCCGAGATTCCGTCGTCGGCCAGCGGACGGGTCTGGCTCGACTTCGGCGATGGCCCGTTCCAGGCATCGGTCGATCCCGCCGAAGGAGGCTCCTGGGTCCTCGCGCTCCAGTACGCCCGTCCCGGAGGCAGCAACCCCGGCCTCGATGTCGTGGGCCCCGGCTCCGATTGGCCCGAGTTCGACGACGTGAATCTCGGCGACGACATCTCGGGGACAGCGGCCGACGGCCACATCGGTCAGGCCGCCGCGTCCGCGATCTCCGATCCGTCCGCCGAGCTGGAACTGCGCTGGTACGGACGGACGTCGGGCCACAGCCGCATCATCCACTTCCGATCACCTGTCCTCGGCGAATTCCAGTCCGACGTCCACGGCGGCTTCCACTCGTCCGGGATCGCCACGACCTTCACCCCGCTGTCCGGCCACACGTCGAACCTCCCTGCGTCGGCCGACAACGGCTTCGTGGACCAAGGCGACGAGGCCCTCACGGACTTCCCCTACTACCGGACGGGCAACGAGCACTGGGGTGTTCGTGGTCTCGGCAGCCGATGGGAGGTCGACGACTTCGCCCGCTCCGGCCAATCGACCATCCAGCGTGTGTGGGTCCGCTCGACGAGCGCCGACGACGACTGCGGCCTCGGGGGTGGGACGACGACGACCACGACCACGACCACGACCACCACCAGCGAGGCGACCAGTATGAGCAAGACGGCGACGAGTACTACGACGACGAGCGAGTCGGTGTACGCGGTGGGGGGTTTCTGCTGCTCGTCGTTCCCATCCTACTGCTTCTTCTCGCCTCTCGCGAGCGTCGAGAAGTACGACGTGGCGGGCG
>JBCCTP010000294.1:0-6067 GCA_039198505.1 Actinomycetota bacterium
CCGTCGGTGCCGATGGTGGCGATGGCGACGGTGGGGTCGATGGTGTTGGGGCCGTAGTTGGCGTTGGAGGCGACGGGGGGGTTGTTCTTGACGGTGCTGGAGATGAGGAGTCCGTAGCCGGTGCCGTTGCCGCGGACGGGCGTGAGGTTCACGACCGCGGCGCCACCCGCGCCACTGTCGATGTCCATGCACGTCTGTTCGTCGGGACCGACGGCTGCCCCGGCCGGCGCCCCCACCGTGACGATCGCCGTCAGCACCAGCGCCGCGGTCGTCGCCGCTGCCGCGGCAGCAGGGAGTCGGGTCGGTCGAGGAGACGTTCGTCCGCGCATGGATCCATCGTCCGCGTTCGTCGGTCTCGGCGGAACCGTGGTGTCCCGGTTCCGGGGGAGGGATAACCCTCCCTCGACGCGCCCTGTGTCTCGCAGGTGTCAGGTTGAGAGGATCGCCGCCACGTCGGGCGTCCTCGCGATCACGGAGCGTCGGTGAGGGTCTCGATGAACGCGACGATGTCGAGTGCCTCGGCCTCGGTGAGTGCATTCGTCGGCATCCGCACGTCCCACCCGGGACGGATCTCGGCGTCGGGCTCCAGGATCGCCCGAACGAGATACGCCTCGTCGGCGAGGACGGTCGAACCGTCCTCGAGCTCGACCTCGCTGCCGAACAGCCCGACCCAGCCCGGCCCGACGCCGCCCTGACCGTCGGTGCCGTGGCACGACGCGCAGTTCGCGGCGATCGCCGTGCGGCGACCGATGTCGGCCTGCGTCTCGGGCTCGTCGCCCCCGCACGCCACGGCGAGGACGCCGGCGGTGACCGAGATGGCGACGGACCGAACCCACCATCGGCGCCGCTCGCGTCTCGGTTCATCGACGACCGGAGCGGGCGAGAGATCGGTCACGGAGTCATTCTCGCGGTCGCGCCGATCGCTCGCGCGCCGCTCCACCCGGACATCCGCCACACGGATCGTCATCCGTTTCCGCGGCGCTCTTCGACGGTCGGGAGCCACCACTCGATGAGCCGCTCCCGGCTGTCGGCGTCGAGTCCGTAGGCCCGGTGCACGAGCCGACCGCACGTCGCGAGATCGCCGTCCGCGAGGGCGTGCGCAGCGTCGTCGAGGTCACCGGCGGGCCAGGGGAGGTCGGCCAGCAACGTCGGTCCGACGCGGATCGTGGTCGCCGAGAGCCCCGTGCCACCGTTGCGGTGCCACGCCCACGCCGATGCGAAGGGCGAGGTGAGAAGGGCGACGATCCGCGGGCACCACACGTCGGCCGTCGACTCGTCGAGCGGGTACGCCGCCACGACGGGGACGCCCGGCAGGGTGCTGCCGTCGAGATCGGCCCAGGCCTCCAGCACTCGGGTCTGAGTTGCGACGAGCACTTTCGGAACGAGCCGCCGGGTCGCCCACTCGCGCATCTTCTCGTCGAGCCGGTCGAGACGCACGCGTGGCGCCTCGAGCCGACGGCGCGCGAACCGAACCGGACGCTCGCCCCATCGGCAGACCCCCGGATCGATCAGCCCGGTCGTGACGAGCGGCGGACCGCTCGGATGGTCGTCGACGGCGGGGACGAGCCCGTAGTACTCGTCGCGGAAGTTGGCGTTCAGCCGCGCGTGATCACCCAGCGTCCCGACGGACTCGACCCGATCCGGGAGCGGCGGAACACCCAGCCGCTCGGTGACGACGTGGCTCCACGAGCCGGGCGACGGGCCGCCCGGTGCCGGTTCGGTGCCGACGCCGGCTCGTCCGAACTCGAACACGAGGGCGCAGGTGTGGACAGCGGCGTCGAACTCCTGGCGACCCGACCACGACGACCAGATCATCGTCGCCGACTCGTCGTACCGGCGGCGGACGTCGGTCGCGTCGCGCGACGACAGCACCGACTGGGGGAGGACGAAGGCGACCCGCCCTCCGTCGGGCTCCACGACGCGGCTCGCCAGGCCGAGGAACTCCACGGCGGCGTCGCCGTACGTCCCCGCGCCGTGGGACCCGGACCCGCCACGGGTCGTCGCGGTCGACAACTGCGAGAGGAACGGCGGGTTGCCGATGACGACATCGGCACGGACTGACGTGAGATCGAGGGTGAGCGCGTCGCCCTCGATCACGTGAGCGTCGGGAAGCGAACACCTCGTGGCCCGGACCGCACGCGGGTCGACGTCGACGCCGATCAGCTCGCTTCGTCCGCCGAGCTCGGAGATCGCCCGCCGAGCCTCGTCGAGGAATCGACCGTCGCCGCAGGCCGGATCGAGAACGCGGACGGCGCGGCCGCCGCACCGATCGACCACGTCGGCGTCGATGGCCGACGCGACGACGAGCTCGACGAGCTGATCGGGCGTGTACCACGCACCGAGACCCTTGCGACCGAGCCCCATCCGTCACCACCCTGGCACGCTGATCGCGGGCTCGCAGTGACCGCCGACCCCGGGCCGCCGGCGCATCGGGGAGTACGGTCCCCCGCCGTGGCCGGGACACCCTCGCGTTACCTGACGTTCGATCGCGACGAATGGGCCGAGTTGCGTGCGGCGACACCGCTCACGCTCCGTCAGCCCGAACTCGAACACCTCCGCGGCATCAACGAGCGCATCGAGATGGACGAGGTCACCGCCGTGTATCTCCCACTGTCGCGACTGCTCAACCTGTACGTGGCGGCCACCCAGGATCTCCACAAGGTCAGCGCCACGTTCCTCGGGGCGATGTCGCCGAAGGTGCCCTACGTGATCGGGGTCGCCGGGTCGGTCGCCGTGGGGAAGAGCACGTTCGCGCGCATCCTCCAGGCCCTGCTGTCGCAGTGGCCAGATCACCCGAAGGTCGATCTCATCACCACCGACGGGTTCTTGCACCCCAACGCCGTGCTCGAACAGCGCGGCCTGATGGGACGGAAAGGGTTCCCCGAGTCGTACGACACGCGCGAACTGCTTCGCGTGCTCCGGGAACTGAAGAGCGGTGCCGAACGGGTGGAAGCACCCGTGTACAGCCACGTGGTCTACGACATCGTCGAGGACGAACGCATCGTCGTCGAGCAGCCCGACATCCTGATCCTCGAGGGACTCAACGTGTTGCAGACGGGTCCGTCGAGCGGCGAGGGCGCGTCGACCGAGTTCGTCTCCGACTACTTCGACTTCTCGATCTACGTCGACGCTGACGAGGCCGACATCGAGCAGTGGTACGTCGAGCGATTCCTGACGCTGCGGGAGTCGGTGTTCCAGGATCCGGACAGCTTCTTCCGCTTCTACGCGGACCTCACCGACGACGAGGCGGTCGACACCGCGCGAGGGATCTGGCGCGACATCAACGGCCTCAACCTGCGAGAGAACATCGCGCCGACGCGTGACCGCGCCTCGCTGATCCTCCGCAAGACCGGCGACCACCGCGTCGACCAGGTCCAACTGCGCAGGCTCTAGCGACAGTGTGGGTCAGGCACACTCTGTCGCCGCTCAGCCGTCGATTCGTCGCCGAGCGACAGAGTGTGCCTGACCCAGACTGTCGCTCACGTGCGATGTCGGGCGTGAGACTCGATCTCACAGACCGAGCCAGTCGAGGAGGTCGGCGAGGCGGGGGAGTTCGACGACGTCTTCGTCGTGGTCGTCGACGCGTTCGAGTTCCCAGGTGAGGTGGTACGGAACGTGCACGGCGTGGCCACCGAGCGCGAGGACCGGCAGGACGTCGCTGCGGACCGAGTTGCCGACCATCAGGAAGCGGTCGGGATCGACGCCGAGTCGACGGATGATCCGGTCGTACTGTCGAGGGTCCTTCTCCAACACGATCTCGATCTCGTCGAAGTGGTGGGCGAGGCCCGACGTCTCGACCTTCCGCGTCTGGTGCACGAGGTCGCCCTTGGTGATCATCACGAGGGAGGTGTCGGCGCCGACGCGCTCGAGCACGAGCGGCACGTCGTCGAGGAGGTGGACGGGCTCGACGAGCATCGATGCGCCGAGCCGGAGGAGTTCGTCGATGACGCCGGTGTCGACCGCTCCGTCGCTGATCGACAGGGCCGCGCGGATCATCGAGAGGGTGAACGCCTTGACGCCGTAGCCCTGTGTCGAGATGTCGGTCCGCTCGATCGCGTGGAGTGCATCGAGCACGTCGATGCCCGCCGCCGCGAAGGGCGTGACGAGTTCGGCGAACCGCGCCTCGGTGCGCTGGAACTGGTCTTCGCTCTGCCAGAGGGTGTCGTCGGCGTCGAACGCCACGACGTCGAACTGTTCGATGCGTCGCACGGTGGCCAGACGCTACCGGCGACCACCACGACGGGCGGCAGTACTGTCGGTCCATGACGAGCGATTCGACGACCGCCGACGACATCGACCCACAGCTCGCCGCCGTCCGTGAGCACGTCGCCGAGTACGTCGACCGGACCGTGCGGATGAGGCGCACGATCCACCGGCGCCCCGAGCTCGGCAACGAGTTGCCGGCGACCCAGGAGGTGGTCCTCGACGCACTCGACGACCTCCCGATCGACGTCACCACGCACGAGACCACCAGCGGGGTGGTCGGATTGCTCGAGGGAACGCGTCCCGGACCCACGGTGCTGCTCCGCGGCGACATGGACGCGCTGCCGATGCCCGAAGACACGGGCCTCGACTTCGCCTCGGAGATCGACGGTGCGATGCACGCGTGCGGTCACGACACGCACACCGCGATGCTCGCCGGAGCGGCGCGGGTGCTCTCCGAGCGCCGCGACGAGATCGCGGGTCGCGTCCTCTTCATGTTCCAGCCGGGCGAGGAGGGCCACCACGGCGCCCGTTTCATGCTCGACGAGGGGATGCTCGACGTGCCGCCGATGTCGGACGGCACGGCGTCGCCGGTGACGTCCGCGTTCGCGATCCACATCACGTCGGCTGCGCCGAGCGGATGGTTCGCGACCCGCGCCGGCCCGGTCATGGCGTCGGCCGACACGGTTCGGATCACGGTGACGGGCAAGGGTGGCCACGCGAGCGAGCCGTTCCGCGCGCTCGATCCGGTGCCCGTCGCGTGCGAGATCGTCCAGGCGATCCAGTCGATGATCACGCGCCGGATCGACGTCTTCGATCCGGCGGTCGTCACGATCGCGCGCATCCGGGCCGGCACGACCGACAACGTCATCCCCGAGACCGCCGAGATCCTCGGCACGATCCGCGCCGTGAGCGAGTCCACGCGCAGCGACGTGCACGCAGGGTTGCGGCGGGTCGCCGAGGGTGTCGGATCGGCGCACGAATGTGACATCGACGTCGACATCGAGCTCGGGTACCCGGTCACGGTGAACGACGACGACTTCTCGTCGTTCGCGCTCGACCTCGCGAGCGAGGTCGCGTCGGCCAGCGATGGTGCGGCGGTGCGGCTGCCGAACCCGGTGATGGGGGCCGAGGACTTCAGCTACGTGCTCGACGAACGCCCGGGGTCGATGGTGTTCCTCGGCGGCACACCGCGTGACGCCGATCTCGCCACGGCGGCGCCGAACCACTCGAACCGCGTGTTCTTCGACGAGGGGGCCATGCCCCGCGGCGTCGAGCTCTACACGATGGTCGCGTTACGACAGCTGTCATCAAGCTGATCGGGCGGGAAACCCCGAGTCTGCGGGGTTTCAGGAAAATCGGGGCTCGAGCCGTGCGCGCGGCATGACGGTTGTGTTACGTTTCCGTGTCGGGTTGACATGAAGACATTCGCAACGACACGAGAGATCACGTGAGCCTTCCCACATCTCCCACCCGCGCCGACGCGGTGCGGTTCCTCCAGATGGCGTCGTTCGGCGGGCGCCCGGTCGACGTCACGAACGTCCAGACGAACGGCATTCCCGCCTGGATCGACCAACAACTGGCGGCCGCACCGTCGATTCCCTTCGTCGACCGATACATCCGTCATCGACGAACCGACACCGGTTCGAGCCTCCAACGGGCCGTGTGGGAGGCCTTCCTCACCGCGCCCGACCAGCTCCGCCAACGTGTCGCGTACGCACTCGCGCAGATCTTCGTCGTGTCCGACGTCGACCTCGACCAGCGAGACATCGCCGACTTCGCCGAGCGCATCGAGGCCAACTGTTTCGGCACGTACCGCAACCTGCTCGAGGTGATCACCCGGTCGAGGGCGATGGGCTACTAC
>JBCCTP010000295.1:0-6051 GCA_039198505.1 Actinomycetota bacterium
CCGGATCTGGCACGGGCGGAAACGGACAGCTCCTTCACCCGTCAGGTGTCCGGATCTGGCACGGGCGGAAACGGACAGCTCGTGTGCGGCACCGGCGGCGAGGGAAGCGCCAGCGACGAGCCGCACGCGATCCGAGACCGAAGCGTCAGCGGAGGTCGAGGTGAGCCACTAGCGCAGCAGGATCGCGTCGATCTCGTCGCCGGCCGATGCACCGTCGCCGTCGGTCAGCACGACCATCGCGTCGGCCGATGCCGTGGCGGCCAACTGGTGACTTCCTTGGGCTCCGACCGGGACCACGTGATACCGCCCATCGTCGGCGAAGGAGCCGTTCACGCGTGCGAAGTGGGTCTTGCCGTCGGGGCGCCGGTTCAGATCGACGTCGGTGACGGCGCGCACCCGCAGGCGGTCGATGTCGGGATGGCCCATCATCTGGCGGAGCGCCGGCCGGGCCATCAACTCGTAGCTGACGAGCGAACTGACCGGGTTGCCGGGCAGCCCGAAGACCGGCACCGGAACGCCGTCCGATCCCGTGAGTGTTCCGAATGCGAACGGCTTCGCCGGCTTGATCGCCATCTGCATCCACGTCATGTCGGCGATGCGCCCGAGCACGGCCTTGACGACGTCGTAGTCGCCCATCGAGACCCCTCCGCTCGACACGATCGCGTCGCACTCCTCGGCGGCCGACCGCAGGACCCGTTCCAGTTCGGCCTCGTCGTCGGGCACGATGCCGAGGTCGACGACGTCGCATCCGGACTCGGCGAGCATCCCGGCGAGCATCGTGCGGTTGCTCTCGCGGATCTGGCCCATCTCGAGCGGTGACCCGTCGTCGATCAGCTCGTCACCGGTCGACAGCACGGCGACCGTGACACGCGGGTACACCTCGACGCGCTGAGCGTTGACGCTGGCCAGCACGCCCTCGACCGGCGGCGTGACGACCGTGCCGACGGGGAACAGCTCGTCGCCCACCTTCACGTCGTCGCCGGCGGGCCGGATCGCCGCGCCCACGGGCACCGAGGCCGACAGACGCACTCGCTCGACCCCGTCCTCGCCCACACCCAACCGTTCGGAGTCCTCCACCATGACCACCGCGTCGGCGCCGCCGGGCATGGGAGCGCCCGTCATGATGCGCACGGCCTCACCGTCGCCGACCTCACGATCGGGAGCGGCACCGGCGGCGATCTCTCCGACCACGACGAGGTCGACGGGTTCGGCGTCGGCACCGGCGACGTCGGCCGCGCGAACGGCATACCCGTCGACCGCTGTGTTGGCGAACGGAGGAACGATCTCGGTGGCCACGACCGGGGCGGCCAGAACGAGGCCGAGAGCCTCGGATCGAGTCACCTCGATCGACGGGCGGGTCGGGCAGGTGTCGAGGACCAGGCGGCGGGCGTCGTCGAGGGGCGTCACGAGACCGACGATACGGGCACCGGTACCCTCGGCGCCGATGTCGACCGCCCTCACCGCGTTTCCCGCCGACGGCTACACCGCCCGCTGGCAAACCTGGGAGGGCGACGGCGACGAGACGCTCACCCTGCGCTGGGAGAACGAGGGGTGGACCGCCGTCGGCGAGGTCGGTCGGGAGCGGATCTCGTACGTGATCCGGCTGTCACCGCTGTGGGACGTGCGCCAGTTCCTGCTCTTCCGCGACCAGGACGACCCCGACCTGTGGCTCGGCACCGACGGCGCCGGACGGTGGGGCGAGATCAACGGCGCACATCGGACCGAGCTCGACGGCTGCACCGACGTCGACCTGCACGTCACGCCGTTCACGGCGACGATCCCGATCCGTCGCCTGCAGCTCGAGGTCGGTCATGCGGCCGAGGTGAAGGCGGCGACGATCGACGTCGACACGCTCGGCGTGGTCCCGGTCGATCTCCGCTACGAACACGTGGCTCCGCAGCAGTTCCGTCGGGTGCACCTGAAGACGGGCATCGACGCCGAGTTCGCCGTCGACCAGTACGGCCTCGTCCACGACGAACCCGACCACTTCCGCCGCCTCTAGGCGACAGTGTGGGTCAGGCACACACTGTCGCTACACGTCGAGGTTCTTCAGGAAGGAGCGGAGATCGTCGCCCATCGAGGGGTCGACGAGTCCCATCTCGATCGAGGCGGTGAGGAACCCGAGCGGATTTCCGGTGTCGTACCGCTCGATGTCGGCGGTGACCCCGTGGAACGGCGACCGCTTCGCCTGGGCCCGAAGTGCATCGGTGAGCTGGAGTTCCCCGCCGGCGCCCGGCGTGAGGTTCGCGATCTCGTCCCACGCATCGGCGGTGAGCACATAGCGGCCGGTGAGGATGTAGTTCGACGGTGCTTCGTCCATCGGAGGCTTCTCGACGAGGTCCTTCACGGCGATGACGCCGTCGTCGGACATCTCGCCCGCCGGGTCGATCACGCCGTACGAACTGACCTCGTGGCGCGGCACTTCGAGAACCGCCACGACGCTGCCGCCGGTCGACGCGCACACGCCGTTCATCTGGGCGAGGAGCGCCGACGACGACATCATCTCGTCGGGCAGCAGCACGGCGAACGGCTCGTCGCCGACGGCCTCGTGGGCGCAGCCGACCGCATGGCCGAGACCCTTCGGGTCGTCCTGGTAGACGATGCTGACCTTCCAATCGCGGCCGATCGCCTCGAGCCGTTCGGCCACGTCGTCCTTGCCCTTGGCGCGCAGGGTCTCGACGAGCTCGGGATCGGGTGCGAAGTAGGCCTCGACAGCCGGATTCGACCGGCTCGAGACGACGACGATGTGGTCGATCCCGGCGCCGAGCGCCTCGTCGATGACGACTTGGATGGCGGGTCGATCGCCGATCGGGAACAGCTCCTTGGGGGCGCCCTTGGTCGCGGGCAGGAACCTGGTCCCGAGACCGGCGGCGGGGATGACGGCGGAGCGGACCTGCATGGGCGGGACGATATCTTTCAACGCTCGATGCCCACGTACGTCTACAAGTTCGTCGAGACCGGCGAGACCATCGAGGTTCAGCAGTCGTTCACCGACGACTCGCTCACCGAGTACGCCCACCCCGAATCGGGAGAGGTCCTCGCCGTCAAGAAGGTCTTCCAGCCGGTCGGCGTCACGTTCAAGGGCTCGGGATTCTTCAAGACCGACAACCGTGCCGGCTCCGGATCGGGATCGTCGAACGGCTCGGGCGATTCATCGTCGAGCGGGTCCGGATCGTCCGACTCGTCGGGCTCCGGCGACTCCGGCTCGGGGTCCTCGTCCGGGTCGAACGGTTCGTCCGGATCCAGCACGTCCGGATCGTCGTCCGGATCGTCGGGGTCCTCGTCCGGGTCGGGCTCATCGGGCGACTGACCGAACCGGAAGGACGACCGTGCTGATCCCCCTCGACGACCGGGCGACCGAGCTCGGGGCCGAGATCGGCGTGTTCGGCGGTTCGGGTTTCTACGAGTTCCTCGACGACGTGGTCGAGGTCGAGGTCAGCACGCCGTTCGGCACGCCGGCGGCCCCGATCAGGGTGGGGACCTTCGCGGGTCGAACGGTCGCCTTCCTCCCCCGCCACGGGCGAGCTCACGAATACGTGGCGCACCGGGTCCCCTTCCGGGCCAACGTCTGGGCCATGGCCTCGCTCGGGGTGCGATCGATCGTCGGCCCGTGTTCCGTGGGCGCACTGCAGCCAGATCTCGAGATCGGTGACCTCGTCGTGGTCGACCAGCTCGTCGACCGGACCAACGGTCGAGACGACACGTTCCACGACGTCGGCTCGGGCGACGGCCGACCGGGCTCCGACGGCGCGGTCCACCACCAGGCGTTCGCCGAGCCGTACTCGCCCGACGTGCGTCGCCCGCTCGTCGACGCGGGTGCCACGCTCGACGACCTCGTGGTGCACGACGGCGGCACGATGGTCGTCATCAACGGCCCCCGGTTCTCCACTCGGACCGAGTCGATCTGGTTCGCGTCGGCCGGCTGGTCGGTCGTCAACATGACCGGGTACCCCGAGGCCGTCCTCGCCGCCGAAGCGGGCATCCCCTACGGATCGATCGCGCTGGTCACCGACCACGACGCGGGGGTCAAGGAGGGCACCGACGCCGTCACGATGGAAGCGGTGCTCGCCGTGGTCGCCCGCAACGTGGCCTCGGTCCGTCGGCTGCTCGAGGCGGCGGCGCCGAACCTCCCCTGAGCCGAACCTTCCCTGAGCGGCACCCGCTCTCGGTACGCTCTGCGCCGGCCGGCTCCCTCCTCGCGACCTCCGATCCGAGGAGACATCCGATGCGTTCTCGCTCCGCCGAACCTCGACGCACGCGCGTCGTGCGGGCCCCACGACTGGGTCCGGCCGCCCGCCGATTTCTCGCCCGCCGCCCGTGGATCCGCCGACTCGCGATCCTCGCCCTCGCCGCAGCCGGCGGAGTGACGACCTGGTCGATGCTCGACGACGTCGAGCGTGCCCGAGCCTCGTGGACCGATGCACGGACCGTCGCCGTCGCGAACGGCGACCACGAGGCCGGCGACGCACTCAGAACCCGCACCGTCGATCTCCCGGCCGCCGTGATCCCTCCCGACGTCGTCGACGCGTCCGAGCTGACCACCCGCACCCGCGCGACCCAGCGCCTCGCCGATGGTGAACCGATCGTGCGCCTCGACGTGGCCCGACCGGGCCTCATCGGTCTGGCCCCACCCGACTCGGTCATCGTGGCGGTCAGCGATCCCCTCGTTCCGACCGCACCGCTCGGCGCCACCGTCGCCGTCTACGCCGAGGGAGTCGTCCTCGCCGACGAGGCGCGGGTCGTCGACGTGACCGACGTCGCGATCCTGGTGGCCGTCGCCGAGCGCGATGCTCCGGTCGTGGCCGCCGCCGCACAGGTGCGCACTGCGTCGCTCGCGTTTCCGGCGTGAGCCGCGTTGTCGACCGCTCAGCCGGGCCGGACACCGGTGGCGATCAGCGTCAGCACGAAGATGCCGGCGGCGATCCGGTAGATCACGAAGGGCGTGAAGCTCCGGGTCCGGATCAGACGGAGCGTGCCCCACACCGCGAACCAACCGGAGATGCCGGCGGTCACGACCCCGACCGCCATCGGGACCCACAGGTCCGACGGCACCCCCGCTGGGTCGGTGGTGGCGCTGTAGGTCTTGAACACCAGCGCACCGAGGATCACCGGGAGCGACATCACGAAACTGATGCGGGCGGCGGCGTCGCGGTCGAACTTGAGGAAGCGGGCGCCGGTCATCGTGATGCCCGACCGTGACGTGCCCGGGTTGAGGGCGAGCGCCTGGGCGGCCCCGACCAGCACGGCGTCGCGGGCACCGAATTGCTCGAGTTCGCGCTGACCGACCATCCGGTCGGCCCACCACAGCAGGATGCCGAAGAGGATCAGCGAGATGGCGATGATCGTCGGCGTGCCGAGCTGTTCGTCGATCTGGTCTTCGAAGAACGCGCCGATCAGCGCGGCCGGAATCGTCGACAGGACGAAGAACCAGGCGAGCTTGCCGTCGGTCGTGGTCGGGCGCTTGCGGTTGACCACCAGCAGGGTTCCCTCGACGACGTAGGTCACGACGTCGCGCCAGAAGTACCCGAGCACGGCGACGAAGGTCCCGAGGTGGAGCGCCACGTCGAAGAACTTCTTCAGTGATTCGCCGTTCTCCCCCTCGAAGTCGTTCCACTCGAACAGCCACGGGACGAGGAGCAGATGGCCGCTCGACGAGATGGGGAGGAACTCCGACAGTCCCTGGACGAGCCCCAGGACCACCGCGTGGAGAATCGGCACCCGGCATGTCTACCCCGCCATGACGCCGAGTGGTGCGTACGCTCCCAGAGTGGCCTGGCCTCGACGCACCCGCATCATGCTCGTGACGGGTTCGACGGGTTATCTCGGCCGGCACCTCCTCACCGGCCACGCGGTCGATCGGTGGGAACTGATCGCGCCGTCGTCCAAGTCGATCGACATCCGCCACCGGGACTTCACGATCGAGGCGATCCGAGACTGGAAACCGAACGTGGTGGTCCACCTCGCGTACGACAAGGCCGACCGCACGGCGATCGTCGACGGTTCGGCGAACGTGGCCGACGGCGCCGTCGCGGCGAAGGCCCGGTTGATCCA
>JBCCTP010000296.1:0-6008 GCA_039198505.1 Actinomycetota bacterium
CCGTCGCGATTCTCGAACGGATCGCCGCCGCACGGACCCTCGACCAACTCCGGCAGGAAGTCCGCCGGAACTGTGGTCGTCGTCGAGACCGCCGAGGAGACGTCCGGGGCGGGGACCGAGTCGACGCCGTCGCCGGTCGACGTCGCCGGCGGCGGCATCGTCGTCGTCGGAGTGTCGTCATCGACCGGCGTCGGGGCGTCGGTCTCCGGAGTTGCGTCCGATGGCGGCGCCGACTCGTCGTCGGATCCTGCGCATGCGGCGGCGATGATCAGTACCGCGGCGGTGAGCGGTACGACGCCGCTCCTTCGACTCGTCGCTGCTCGCACATCGACCCCCTCACGAAGATGTGTATCACACGTTACACATTGCGTCGATGGGATGTCGGGTGGGATGCGGGTCCCGGGTCCGAGGGGCGCCGCCGAGCTGTCCCGGCGCTCAGGACTCGAGCGTCGCGAGTCCCGCCAGCAGCGAGTGCCGAAGCGTCTCGATCGCCCACATGCCGAACTCCACGTCGCGGCTGATGGCGACCTCCGCCTGGATGCCGCGGACCGCGGCGATCCAGGTCCGAGCGGCGCGACGGGCGGTCTCGCTGTCGACCTCGGCGGGATCGGCCAGACGGTCGACGAGCCGATCGACCCAGTCATCGGTCGTGGCGGTCCACAATTCGGCCGCCGCGCCGCCGTCTCGCGACGCGATCGCACCGAGCTGCGCCACGAAACGGATGACGGGGAGGTGGTCATCGGCGACGAGGTGACCGAGGTCGGCGTCGGTGGACACCGCCTTCGCGTCGAGCCAGGCGGCGACGTGCCGACGATGGATCTCCTCGAACGCCGCAGCGACGAGTTGGTCCTTCGAGCCGAAGCGGTGCACCAGCATCCGTGCGCTCACACCGATTCGCCGTCCGGCCTCCCGCATCGACCAGTCGAGTGGGCCGTGCGCCAGGAGATCGTCGACGACGGCGGCGAGCACCACGTCGTCGTCGGGGAGCGAGCGTCGCCCGTCCACCTGGCTCGAGGAACCCACGGCCCCGACCGTACCGATCATCAGTGGGCGCCGCGGAGAACCGTCCGCCATCCGGTCCCCGCGGTTGCGCTGCGCGTCCTCGCTCGTCCGCCGGTACAACTCCCATCGATGGAACGGACGGTCATGTGGTTCCGGCGCGACCTGCGTCTCGACGACCATCCGGCGCTCGCCGCCGCCTGTGCCGACGGCGAGGTCGTGCCGCTGTTCGTCGTCGATCCCGTCTTCGCAGCCTCCGGTGGACCTCGACTCGCCTACCTCCACGACGTGGTCACGGCGCTCGATGTGTCACTCCGAGATCGCGTGGGCGTGGGACTCGTCGTCCGCCACGGTATCCCGGCCCGCGTCGTGTCCGGCTTCGCCGCCGATGTCGGTGCGACGAGCGTGACCGTCAGTCGCGACTACACCCCCTACGGCCGGCGACGCGACGCAACCGTCGCCGAGGCGCTGTCGGCCGACGGACGCACGCTCCGGGGGATCGGGTCGCCCTACGCCGTCGCACCCGGCGGCGTCCGCAAGGACGACGGCACGCCCTACGCCGTGTACACGCCGTTCTCCAAGCGGTGGCGACGGGCCGGCTGGCCCGAGCCGGTCGACGTCCCGATCGACGACGCCACCTGGCCGGCGGTCGACTCCGAGCCGTTGTTCGACCGACCCGACCCGGGCTGCGAACTGCCGACAGCGGGGGAGCGCGCCGCCCTCGATCGATGGGATGCGTTCCGTTCGGCGGACGGCGGCGTGGACGGCGTCACCGCCTACGACGACCGACGGAACCTCCCGGCGCTCGACGGCACCAGCCGACTGTCACCCGACCTCAAGTGGGGCACGATCCATCCACGCACGATCCTCGCCGACCTCGACGCGAGCGGCGCGGGCGATCGTGGCGAGACCGTGTTCTCCAGCGAGATCGCCTGGCGCGACTTCTACGCCGACGTGCTGTTCCAGCGGCCCGACTCGGCGTGGCGGAACCTCGACCGATCGATGGATGCGCTGCCGGTCGACACCGACGACGCGGCTCGACGGCGCTTCGAGCGGTGGTGCCGGGGCGAGACCGGCTTCGGCATCGTCGACGCCGGCATGCGACAGCTCGCGGCGACCGGATGGATGCACAACCGCGTCCGCATGATCACCGCGAGCTTCCTCGTGAAAGACCTCCACCTGCCGTGGCAGTGGGGAGCGCGATGGTTCCTCGACCACCTCGTCGACGGCGACCTCGCGTCGAACAACCACGGCTGGCAGTGGGCGGCGGGGACCGGGACCGACGCGTCGCCGTACTACCGCGTCTTCAACCCGACCACGCAGCAGGAGCGGTTCGACCCGGAGGGCGCGTACGTGGAGCGGTGGGTGCCGGACCCGGTCGAGCCGATGCTCGACCACGCAGCCGAGCGCGTGGAGGCGTTACGACGACTCGACGTGCAGCGGGCGGCCAGATCCGCCGATTGACCGCCGCCCGCTGCTCGTCGAGTCGGGTTCCCGCGCCTCAGTTGGGCAAGCCGTAGTGGTCGATCGCCGCCTTCTCGGTCACGGCGTCGACCACGTGATCGGACGACACCGTCGGTGCGTCCTTCACCCAGCCCTTGTCGAACGGAATGACCAGCTCACCCGACTCGGTCTCCCAGGATCCGGCGGCGGGAACGAGCCGCTCGGAGCGCAGGATCCCCGGATCGACCACGAGCCACCGTGGATCGGCGGCCTGGCCGTCGCGGTCGTCGTAGAGCGCGTCGGTGATCGTGCCGACCTTCCGGTGGCCTTCGTCGATCATCAGGATTCCGGTGTACGTGTGGATGTTGCTCATCGTCAGCCCCCCTCTGGGCGTCGAGCCCGCTGTGACGCCCCGGCCGCCACGCTGCGGCCGGGCCCGTCACCGAACTGAAACGATACTGTAATGAAGTCCCGGAGGTGACGCAAGCAGCCCGATTCCGGCGAATCGTCGCCGGGGCGCGAGATCGCCGACGAGATCCGCGGTGCTGCGCGGTGGCGAGCGGTCGCGTGCGGACGACCCGGCGGCGGGTCGGCGCCGTCGCTACGCTGGGCCTCGACATGTTGGACGACCGCAAGTCGGCGATCCTCTCGGCGGTGGTGCAGGAGTACATCACGACGGCGCTCCCGGTGGGATCCGCCAGCATCTCCCGCACGCCCGGCATCGACGTGTCGTCGGCGACGGTGCGCAACGAGTTCGCCGTGCTCGAGCAGGAGGGGTACCTGGTCCAGCCGCACACGTCGGCCGGCCGCGTGCCGACCGACAAGGGGTACCGGTACTTCGTCGACCATCTCACCCGTCCGGGTCGGCTCGATCAGGCGACCCACCGCCAGGTCGGCGACTTCTTCTCGGCCGCCCACGGGCGGCTCGAGGAGATGCTGCACCAGACGTCGAACCTGCTGGCGGCGCTCACGCACCACGCCGCACTCGTGGTAGGCCCGCGCGCCGAGGCGGCAGAGGTCCGCACGGTCCAGCTCGTGGCGGTGTCCGACCGCCTCGCCACCGTGGTCGTCGTCTTGGCCAACGGCGAGGTCGAGAACGTCACGCTCGACCTCGACCGTGGCGACGTCGATCTCCTCGACCGGGCCGGTGCCCATCTGTCGGCCGCCTTCGACGGTGAGGTGCTCGGCGCGGTCACCGAGATCCCACCCAGTGGCGACCCCGACATCGACCGCCTGTGCGGAAGCGTCGTCGAGCGCATCGCCGCCAGCGCGTCGGCCGACCACGTGTACACGGGCGGCGCCTCCGAGGTCGCTCGGGCCTTCGACGCCGTCGACGTGGTGCGGTCGGTGCTGCAGACGCTCGAGCAGCAGTTCGTGGTCGTCTCGCTGGTGTCCGACATCGTCGATCGGGGGATGTCGGTCGCGATCGGCGTCGAACACGGCGTCGAGCCACTGTCCGCCTGTTCGGTGGTGGTGGCGCCGGTCGTGGTCGACGGCGAGCATCTGGGTTCGGTGGGCGTCCTCGGTCCGACCCGCATGGACTATCCCCAGGCGCTGGCGACCGTCGACGTGGTCAGCCACGAGCTCGGACACCGGCTGGGTCAGTAGGCCCCGCCGATAGCTTGTCGGCCGTGTCCGACTTCTACGAGCTCCTCGGTGTGTCGCGCAACGCGGACGCCGACGAGATCAAGAAGGCGTACCGCAAGCGGGCTCGCGAGCTGCATCCCGACGCCAACCCCGGCGACGAGGCGGCCGCTGAGGAGTTCAAGCGGGTGGCGCACGCCTATCAGGTGCTCTCCGACCCCGATCAGCGCCAGCGGTACGACCGCTTCGGCGAGGCCGGCGTCGGCGGGACCGGCGCCCGCGGTCAACCCAACATGGACGACCTGTTCGGGGGCGGGCTCGGAGACATCTTCGAGACCTTCTTCGGAGGTGCGGGAGGAGCGGGACCGTTCGGTCAGGGACGTCAGCGAGGTCCCACCGGGCCGCCGCGTGGCCAGGACGTCGAGGTCGTGGTTGACATCGACTTCGAGCAGGCGTTGTTCGGCGATCAGGTCGCCGTCGAGTTGAAGCTGCCGGTGCGCTGCGAGACGTGCGGCGGAACCGGCGCGGGCGGCGGTACCAAGCCGGTGACCTGCACCGAGTGCAACGGATCGGGGCAGGTCCAGCGAGTCCGTCAGAGCCTGCTCGGCCAGATGGTCACCGCCAGCCCGTGCCAGCGGTGCGGCGGCCTGGGTGAGGTCATCACCACTCCGTGTCAGACCTGTCGGGGTGAGGGTCGGGTCACCGTCGACAAGACGTACCAGGTCGACGTTCCGGCCGGCGTGTCGCAGGGATCCACCCTCCGGCTGACCGGTCGTGGCGCCGCAGGGCCCCGTGGGGGAGCGTCCGGTGATCTGTACGTCCACCTGCGCGTGCGACCCGACGAGCGGTTCGTGCGCGACGGCGACGACCTGCGCACCGACGTCGAGATCTCGTTCGCGCAGGCCGCGCTGGGCACGTCGCTCGAACTCGAGACCCCCGACGGCCCCGAGCAGCTCGTCGTCCCGCCCGGAACGCAGCCGGGCCACGAGTTCGTCCTCCGCCAGCGGGGCGTGCCCCGGCTCCAGGCACGCGGGCGCGGCGACCTCATCGTCCGCACCGTCATCACGATCCCCACCGAGCTGAGCGACGACGAGGTCGGTGTGCTCACGACCTACGCCGAAGGCCGTGGCGAGACGGTCGGGAACGGGCGCGGCGAGGGGCTGTTCTCCCGCATCAAGTCGGCCTTCTCCTGATCCCATGAGCGGCGTGGTCACCGGATTCGAGGTCCGGCGGGCCGCCGCCACGCACGTCCTTCTCGACGACATCGGCGCTGCGTCATCGGGAGGCGGTGGCCCGCCGGACCTGGCCGGGGGCGCATCCGGGGATCTGGGGGACGATCTGTCCGATGCGATCGAGCACCACCTGCGGTCGGTGCTGCGGATCGCCGACGGCGCTGTGGTCACGGTCACCGATGGCCGCGGAGCGTGGCGGCGTGCGCGCGCAATCGTCGAACGGGCGTCGCTGCGCCTCGAGTCCGACGGTCCGGTCCAGGTCGAGCCGCGCCGCTCCCCACCGCTCACCATCGCCGCGGCGATCCCGAAGGGGGATCGTGTCGACGTGATGGTGCAGAAGGCGACCGAACTCGGCGTCGACGAGTTGATCCTGCTGCACGCCGACCGATCGGTCGTGCGATGGAAGCCCGACCGTACCGACCGTCATCGAGCGCGACTCCAGCGCGTCGCCGACGAGGCGACGCGACAGAGTCGCCGGGTGTGGCGGACCTCGGTCACCGGTCCGTTCCGCGCCGTCGAGGTGATCTCCGGAGCGATGCCCGTGCCAGGACTCGAGCCGGCCGCGAACACGTCGCGACCCACGCCGCACAGCCTGGTGATCGCCGAGCCGGGAGGACGTTCGATCACCTCCGACGACCGTCGGATCGCCGTCGGACCCGAGGGGGGATGGAGTGACGCAGAGTTATCCGCGACCACAGAGCGTGTCGGAATCGGCGAAAACATCCTGCGAATCGAGACTGCGGTCCTCGC
>JBCCTP010000297.1:0-6002 GCA_039198505.1 Actinomycetota bacterium
CAGCAGCGAACTGGTCGAGGATCCCGACGAGGTAGTCCCACCCCGCCTCGGTCTCCACGTCGATGTCGATCTGCTCGTGGGTGAACGTGCTCCACACGGTGCGGACCGTGCCGTCGTCGAACTCGACGTCGTGGAAGACCGGCGTCGGTCGCGGCCGGTAGACGGCCCGGAGCTCGGAGTCGGTGGGCGGGCCGCCGAACACCCGCTCGGGCGTGAGGAACATCGACGACCACGGCGAGGCGGAGCCGCGTCGGCGCCAATCGGTGAACTGCTCGGACTCGATCGAGACGTGGTTCACGATGAGGTCGGCCATGACGAGTCGGTCCTCGCCGAGCCGCCGGACGCTGTCCCACGTGCCGAGGCGGGGATCGACGACCCGGTGGTCGATCGGGTCGAACCCGGCGTCCGCGCCGTCGATCGGCACGTAGAACGGGAGCAGGTGCACGCCGGCGAACGCACCGGCGAGGGGTCCGTCGAGCAGCCGTCGGACACCGTCGAGGTCGTCGGCGAGGCGGTCGGCGTAGGTGATGAGTTGCGGAGCGTTGCGTCCGGTCACCGAGGCGCGTCCCGACCTCAGTCGAAGCGGACGGCGACCTCGGCGAGGATCGAGCCCTCGGCCGGGTTGAGCTCGCGGTCCGAGCCCGCGACCTCGCGTGCCGCCGAGAACAGCGCGTTGCGGAGCACTCGGCTGCTGATCGTGGCGTCGACCTCGTCGAGGAACTCGCCCACCCGGTCGTTCTCGATGGCGCGCCGAGCGTCTTCGAGCGCCGGACGCAGGTACTCCTCGAACGCGAAGTCCTCTCCCCGCCACTCGCTCGAGATCTCTCGGATCGCCTCGACCTCGGCGTCGTCGATGTCGTCGTCGGCCAGCATCACCAGCGCGAGCAGCTCGAGAGCGGCGCGGTGCTCGGCGTCGGCCGTGGCGTGCACGGCGACACCGCGGTAGAGCTCGGCGAGACGGTCGTTCATCGGCGATCGATCATGCCACGTCGAGGGCGCGGCGCAGGAACGCCATCTGGTGGAGCAGCAGATTCTCGGCCACGACCTCCTGCGGCGTCATGTGGGTCACCCCGCTGAGCGGGAGGACCTCGTGGACCTTTCCGGCCGCGAGAAGTGCCGACGACAACTGCAGCGTGTGGGCGGCGACGACGTTGTCATCGGCGAGCCCGTGCACGAGCAGGAGTGGCCGCTCGAGCTGGTCGACGAGCGGGAACAGAGAGTTGGCGTCGTAGACCTCGGCCCCGTCGGCGGTCGTCGGATCGCCGAGGTAGCGCTCGGTGTAGCAGGTGTCGTATAGGCGCCAATCGGTGACGGGGGCGCCGGCGATGGCGGCGTGGAACACGTCGGGTCGGCGCAGGACGGCGAGTGCCGCGAGGTAGCCGCCGAAGCTCCACCCGCGGATCGCCACCCGGTCGAGATCGAGGACGTCGTTCATGGCGGCGAGACCGTGGAGCGCATCGATCTGGTCGTCGAGCACGCACGTCGACAGGTCGTGGTGCACGGCGCGCTCCCACTCCGACCCGCGGCCCGGGGTTCCCCGGCCATCGGTGACGACCACGGCGAAACCCTGGTCGGCGAACCACTGCGACGCCAGGAAGGCGTCGTTCGACGACACCACCCGTTGAGCGTGTGGTCCGCCGTACGGATCGAGCAGCACCGGGAGGCGTCCGGTCGTGTGGCCCTGGGGGAGGAGCAGTGCGGTGACCAGTCGACGCTCGCCGACCCGCTGGATCGCGACGTTGGGTCGCATCGGGGGGCGTTCGGTGCTCGACGGGACGCGGACGCCGGTCCCGTGGACGAGGAAGGTCGGACCGGGCGCGGCGAGGCCGGTCGTCCGCAGGAGGACGGTGGGTCCGCCGACCGAGGCGGCGTGGACACCCGGCGCATCGGTGAGCGGTGTGGTCGTCAGTGCATCGCCCACCTTCACCACGTGGACCTGGACCTCGCTCGGCTCGGTCGGGTCGTTGGCGAGCACGACGAGCTCGTCGACGTCGCCCTCTCCGCTGCGTGTGGCGACGAGTGAACGGATCTGGAGCCCGAGCGGCGTGGCCGGTTCGTCGTCGACGAGGAGCCGCCGGACGCCATCTCGGTCGGAGGCCGTGACCAGTCGACCGGATGGCGTCCTCGTGGGGGTCCCGGGCACGATCTCGACCCAGGCGTCGTCGTAGTCACTGGCGATGACGGCCGCATCGCCGGTCTCGAGGTCGACGTCGCAGACGATCGAACTGCGCTGATCACGCGACAGCGCTCCGAACAGGAGCCCGTGATCGGTCCACTCGACTCGCGTGACGTAGGGGAAGAACTCGCGGTCCCAGTCGACGTCGAGTCGCCCGCCGTCGACGTCGAGCACGTGGAGGGTGACGACCGCGTTCGCCTCGCCCGCCGCGGGGTACCGAACCGTGCGCGCGGGGGAATCCGGTCGAGCCGGATCGGCGATGGTCCACTCGGCGACGGGACGCTCGTCGACGCGACATGCGGCGAGGCGCGTGCCGTCGGGACTCCACCAGTACCCCCGGAACCGGCCCATCTCCTCGGCGGCGATGAACTCGGCACGGCCCCACGACACGCCGTCGGGTTCGCCCTCGCCGGCGAGCGCCCTCGACGAACCGTCGAGCTCGCCGATCCGCAGCTGCGTGCCGGACACGTACGCCAGGCGGTGGGCGAGCGGGTCGGGCCGCGGATCGAAGACCGGTCCCTCGACGCGCAGCTCGCGGGCGTTCCCCGTGAGCAACCCTGCGGTGTAGAGCCGTCCGTCGAGTGCGAAGGCGGCCACCTTGCACGCGGAGTCGGTGGCGTAGGACGTGATGCCGGCGGCGCCGTCGCGTGCGCGCTCGCGGCGTGCGCGCTCGGCGTCGGTCATCTCGTCGCCGGACGACCCGAGCGTCGCCGGATCGGCGACGACCCGCTCGTCGCCGGACTCGACGTCGAAGACCCAGAGCGAGTGGAGAGGATCGTCCCCGCCCCCGCTGCGCAGGAACGTGATGCGACGACCGTCGGGTGAGATCTCGACCGTGCGCGGTGCACCGAGGGTGAAGCGCTGCGTCGCCGCCGAGCGCCGAGGGAACGAGGCGCTGTCACCGGTCGCGTGGGTCGAGTCGGTCATCGACTCATCCTCTCACCGCATCGCGTCACCGTCGGCGTCGACGCGGTCACGCACACGCCCGGATCGCATCGAGCACGAGAGCGAACGCGGCGTCCGCGTCGACCGTTTCGAGCACGGAGCAGTTCGCCGGACGCCGATCGGTGAGCGTGCGCTCGTCGATCACGGTCATCCCGGCGGTGAGCTCACCGTCGGACTCGACGGCCACGTGACGGTCGACCGAGGTGAACAGGTGCGGGTGGGTCACCGCCAGCACGGCGAGCGGATCGTGCAGCGCCGCGCCCTCCATCGCACCCTCGACGTGGTTCGATCGGTACGCGGCTGAGAAGAAGTCGAAGAGATCGCCGAGCGTCGCCGCCAGCACGCCGGGCAGTGCCCGGGTCTCGGCCACGCGTGCCCGTGTCACCTGGAACTGGTGGGTGACGTGCAGGCCCGCCATGATCAGGCGCGGCGACCCGACGTCGGATGCGTGGTCGACCCGGTCGAACGCCTCGAACACCGTGCGCGCTGCATGTGGGTCGGCCCAGAGGTTGAACTCGGCCGCCGGTGTCCGGTTGCCGAATCGGCCGCCGCCCATCAGGGAGATCCCGGCGATTCGGTCGAGCAGGTCGGGTGCCTGCCGGATCGCCAGAGCGATGTTGGTGAGCGGTCCGATCGGGACGAGCCACAGTCCCTCGTTCGCCCGACACGTGTCGACGATGAAGCTCACGCCGTCGACACCGTCGAGAGGTGTGGACGGCTCGGGGAGGTCGGCCCCGTCGAGCCCCGACTCACCGTGCACGTAGCTCGCGGACCGGGGCGGTGCGACGAGCGGCCGTGCGGCCCCCGAGTGCACGGGCACGTCGAGGCCGACGAGGTCGCGCATCACCATGGCGTTCCGGGTGGTGGCCGCGAGCGGTGCATTGCCGGCGACCGTCACGATGCCGACGAGGTCGGAGACGTGAGCCGCGAGGACGATCGCGACCGCGTCGTCGTGACCCGGATCGCAGTCGAGGAGGATCCGTGGCCGTTCGCCCGCGACGCTCGTCATCGGCGACACCTCACGCCGTGAGCCGAGCGTCGGCGTCGATCTGCACCGATCGCCCGACCCACTCACCGGTCGTCATGGCGGTCGTCATGTCGGCGTCTCGGGAGCGTCCCCACGCTCGACGTCCGTCGGCGAGGCGACACGCCGCGATCGCCTTCTCGGGTTCGCCGTCGCGGTCGAACATGACCGTGTAGGCCTCGACCTCCGCGGGTCCGGCCGCCTCGTCGCCGACGGCGAGATCGCGTCGCGGCAGTGCATCGATTTCGTCCTGGGGGGATGCGTGCCGGAACGGCCGCTCGGCCGGGGCGGCGGCGTACACGCCGAACGAGTGCTTCGTCGCGTAGCCGCCGTTGGCCCACACGAAGGCGGTGGCGTCGGACGAACCGCGGAGCTCGCCGACGACCGTGGCGATCGCGTGCATCGGGTAGTTGTTCCACGGCCCGCCGCCGAAGGGAAGCCCGCCCGTGCGCGACCACTGCCGTTCGAGCGGGTCGATGCCGATCGAACGAGCGCCGAGCTGCACCGCGGACGGGAAGCACGAGTACAGGTCGATCAGTTCGACGTCGTCGATGTCGCGCGCCGCCATCTCGAGTGCACGCCGTGCGCCGAGCTCGATCGCCGGGGTGCGGGAGAACGTGTCGCGGTTCGAGACGAACGGATGCTCGTGGCAGTCGGTCCCCGACAGAGGGAACACCCACCGATCACGCGGGACGCCGAGCCGTTCGGCCGCCTCCGCCGAGCACACGATCAATGCGGCGCCCATGTCGACCGAGCTGTTCGAGTTCATCAGCTTGGGATACGGCATGCCGATCATGCGGTTGTCGGGACCGACCGTCGTGACCTCGTCGGGCGACTTCGCCTCGCGGATCCACGCGTGGGGATTCGACGCGGCGACGTGGCTGAGTCCGCTCCACAGCCGACCGAGGTGCGCCGTGTGCTCGGCGGGTGTGCGTCCGGCCTCGGCACGCAGCGCCGTCTCGAACATCGGATAGATCTGCACCGGCGCGACAATCTCGAGGTCGCGCTCGTGGGGGTGGTTCATGTCGAGCGGCGTCCCGATGCGGTCGGGGACGTCGCCGTCCTCGGCCTTCGGCCACGGCAGGCGTTGCCCGGTGCTGCGCGCCGTCATGTACGTCCGGAACGCCTCGGCGCCCGAGAGCAGGGCGACGTCGACCGATCCGTCGAGCACGTCGAGAGCCGTTCGGTTGACGAGCATCTGCGGGCTGTTTCCGCCGGCGGTCGTCTCGGCCAGATGCGCGTCGGGTGAGCCCACTCGGTCGGCGAGGAACCGCGGTGCGTTGCGGTACCGCCAGCCGATGATGTGGACCACGCGGACCGAGTCGAACGACGGGAGTCCGTCGAGCCCGGCGTCGCTCGCTGCTGCGCGTGCGGCGATCTCCATCAACTCGGCCGGCTCGCGGGGGTCGCGCAGCTGACCGTCGACCGCTCCGTCGCGGTGGAGGTACTGACCGGCACCGACGATGACGGGGGTTCGGGGGTCGAGAGTCACGGGCCCGCACCCTAGGACGCCACCTAGGATGACGGACGTGGCGAGGGTGGCGATCGGCTCCGACCATGCGGGCTACGACCTCAAGTCGCACCTGGTGGCGTTCCTCGGCGACGCCGGTCACGACGTCGCCGACCACGGAACCGACTCGACCGAATCGGTCGACTACCCCGAGTTCTGCGCGGCGGTCGGCCGCACGGTGCGCGACGGCGACGCCGACGTGGGGATCGTGCTCGGTGGCAGCGGGCAGGGCGAACAGCTCGCGGCCAACAAGGTCCGCGGAGTCCGGGCCGCCCTGTGCAACTGTCTGTACACCGCCCGTATGGCCCGCTCCCACAACGACGCCACCGTCCTGTCGATGGGCGCAC
>JBCCTP010000298.1:0-5986 GCA_039198505.1 Actinomycetota bacterium
CAGCCCTGGACCTGGGGCGGCGTGGGCTCGGGAAACGACGACGCGAACCACTCCCGGACCGCCGGTGAGAACCGATCGAGCACCGGATGGTGCGCCATGGTTCGACGTTAGCGACGCCCGAGCCGAACGTCGAACGCTCGTTCGTTTCGACTGGATCGTGGTTCAGTCGCTGAGCGGGTCGAGACCGGCCGACCGCAACACCTCGTACGCCTCGGCGAGCGCATCGGCTCGCTCGTCCTCGATGCGAGACAACTCCTCGGCGAACTCGACTTTGAACCGGTCCACGTGGTCGGCCGCCGACGAGAGGTAGATCGTCGCGGCATCGACCTCGACGAGACAGTCGGCGAAGTCGATCGCAAGGGCGAGAGCCTCGTCGGAGCGCGAGACGTCGAACACGATCTCGGCGTAGAACTGAGGGTCGTCGACACCGCTCCACCCCTGTTCGGTGAGGCAGGCGTCGACCTGGGCGTCGGCCTGCTCGGTGCCGGCCAGGCGGCCGAACGCCCACGTCTGCGCACCAAAGCCCGTCGTGTCCGGATCGCTCAGCAGCGCATCGTCGAGCCGGGTCTCCGACCACACCGCTGTTCCGCCGAGGTTCGTGACGCTGGTGGCCGCTGGGTCGCACTGGGGAGGAGCAGGCGCCGTCAGATCCGGCGACGGGTCGAGTTCGTCGGCGTCGAACCGATCGATCTCCGCGAAACCTCCGTTGCGGAGACGCTCCTGGCCAGCAGGTGTCCACCTGGCGCGGAGAGCCCGCCAGCGGTCGTACTCCTGCGCCGCCCAGGCCTCGAGTCGTCCCGGATCGAACGGGTCGAGCTCGACACCCAACCTCTCCAGACACGTTCGTGAGAGAAGCTCGTTGGCGATCGTGAGGTCTGCGGACTCCTCCGGCGACGGTCGATACACGGCGTCGATCCGAAAGACCTGAGCGGCCTCCCACGGATCGAGCGATGCGACCTGCTCGACGACCGACGACGGTCGACGCTCGATCGTCACTGACGTCGTGGTCTCGGGGGCCGTGGACGTGGGGGCGCCGCCCCGGTCCGGTTCGACGGCCGCCTCAGGTTCCGTGGAGGGAACCGAAGGGATCGACTCGCTGTCGCCGACCGTTCCGATCGCCGGCACGACACCCCGGTCCGGGGAATCGCTGGACACGACCAGGGCCAGGACGCCACCGGCCACGAGGGCACCCGCTGCTGCGGCAGCGAGCGACCGCCGGCGACGATCAGGAGTCGCGATCGGACCGCGAGTGACGGCCGGATCGCGGTCGCGTCGGATGACCTCGTCGACGCTGATCGGCGGCGCGACCTCGTCGAGTTCACGTCCGACGGCGGCGAGCCGGTCGAGGACGTCCGGATGGTCAGTGGACATCGGCGATCTCCAATCGTGCACGAAGTGCACCGAGTGCACGTTCCACGTGTGTCTGCACCGTCGAGGGCGACACGTCGAGGATCCGTGCGGCCTCGCGCTGGGTGAATCCCAGCCCGTGAACGAGGAGGACGGCGAGTCGCTGTCGCTCCGGCAGCGCCGACAGGGCGTCGGCGAGGTCGGGATCGATCGACGTCTCGACCTCAGCCGGAGCGGATGCTCCGCTCCGGGTGATCGCCTCGCCCGGGATCCGCTGCGGTCGGTGGCGGCGGCTGGCCGACTGACCGACACGGAACAGGTAGCCGACGGGGTTGTCCATCACCGACACCCGATCCCAGTGCTCCCAGGCGTACGACAGCGCGTCGACGGCGGCCGCCCGGCCGACCACGGCGCCGTAGCGGGCACACAGCGAGCGGCGCAGCAGCGGTTCCTCCGCCCGGAAGAACGTCTCGAACGAACGTTGCGGCTCCACCACTACCCATCACAACCGCCGACACACCGTTCTGCACGACAGGGAGCAGTCAGAGGCAGGGATCGGACCGGAAGTCCTGGTGCCCGCGACCGGGTTGGCATCGCTGGCTCTGCGATCCGCTCACGAAGCGGAGCAGACCGTCGGCTGCTCGTTCGGTGTCGATCGTCAGTCTCGTCGCGGCGACCGAGTCGTCGAGCAGCCCGTCGATGGTCAGGAAGAGCGTTGCCGTCGAGACGTCCGAGGTGATCGACAGTCGTTCGCCAAACACGCTGCCCGGTAGCAGCACGACGCCCAACGAATCCAGCGACTCCGCCCACGTCGGCTGCTCGCTGGTGATGAACTCGTTCAGCCCCGGCGCGACGACCGACGACGGACCGTCCTCGATCAGATTGACGAACAGCCCGTCAGCGACACCCCGGTCGCCGGCCTCGTCCAGCGTTCGGATCACCAGTCGGTCCGCCTCGTCGTCCAACATCAGGACTCGCCCATCCGCGAGCAGTGTGAGCGGAAACCAGTCGCCATCGAGATGGAACAGGTCAGCGCCGTCGATCTCGCCGACCCCCGGTCGGAACCGCGCGATCCACCGACCCGAGTCCCCCGACTCGGCGACCAGCATCAGTGCGCCTCCGTCGTCGGTCGGCACCACGTACGGCACATCGCGTGGGAGTCGAGCGATGTGCGGGAGCACCCAGGCGGTCTCGCTCCCGTCGAGTTCGGTCCGGACGAGTCGCGGAGTCACGTCTGCCAGGCCGAGGGACAGTTCCACACGGAACGTCGCCCGGTCGTATGTGATCGGCTGTCCCTCGCCGTCGACCCAGCCGTAGACCGGGTCGTCAGGATCGGGCCGCATTCGCTCCGGCCCACAGCATGCGACGTCGGCCAGTCCGTCGACCGCCGGGACGAACGTCGAGTCGCCGTTGAACGGGATGGACTCAGCGATCGCGATGCCCTGCCCCGCTCGCTCTCCGGCGAGCGGGACCGCCCAGATGTCGCTCAGCGGGTCGCCGGCCCCTGGCGTCGGGGCCATCAGGTACGCCACATCGTCGGGGCCGACCTCCCACAGGAACGCGCTGACCGACGCCAACTCCGTCGGGACGGGCACGACGGACGACACCGAGGTGGTGTCGGGGTCGTAGATCTCGAAGACCCCGTCCGCCGGCGAGTACGCGACGAGACGACCGTCGGTCGCGGCTCGAACCTGCGTGCATCGAACGCCGTCCACGCAGCGGTACGGGATCCCGTCGAGTGCACCGGCCGGCTCACCCGGATCACTCGATCCATCGACCACCTCCACCGTCGGGAACACGTCGTCGAGCAGCGCGAGTTCGATCACACCGGCCGACTCGTCGACGCGCATCAGCACCGTGCCCCACACGTCGGTGGCGGCGACGTCCCACTCCTCCGGCAACCGATACCAGGTTCCCGATCCGTCGGCCTCGAGCACCGCGAGCGCCGGCAGCGCGTTCGCACCGAAGTCGACGTCGGGCGTGAGGTTTTGACCGATCCGCTCGTGGTAGAGGATCCGTCCGCCGGAGGTCGGTCCCGCGGGGCTGGGCTCGGTGTACCTCGTGTTGCTCGGATCCCGTTCGATGTCGAGAAGCCACGTCGGTCCGCCCGCCACCGAGACGGCGGATCGATTCCGGACGACGCTCAGCGAGTACTGAGTGGTGACGACCGGGATGTCGGGGCCGTCCCATTCGAGCGGTGCTCCGTCGTTCGCGACGTACCCCATCAGCGTGTCGCCGGGCTGGCGACTCCGAGCGACGACCCCGTCGGGGCCGTGGCCCAGCACGCCCGGTGGGAGCTCCAACCAGACGTTCGTGTCGAGCAGTTCCGTCGCCTGCACCCCGCCGACCTCGCCCGCCAGCGCGTAGGCGTGGAGCTGCAGCGGCGTGGGCATCGAATCGCCCTCCTCGAACGGCAGCACGTCGCCCAATCCGTAGGCGACCGCCCCCGGACCGAGAATGTGGTTCCGCAACCGGACCTCGGGCTCGATCCGGTCGATGTCGGCCTCGTACCTGGCGCCGAGCTCGTACCGGACGATGCTGAGCGACCGATCGGGATCCTCCCCGGCAGCCTCCTGATAGACGCCGATCACACCGTCGGCGATCGACACCTCGATCGTCTCGGTCACCGGGTCAACCTCCAAGGGGACCGTCGAGCTGAGCGACATCGACGGGTCGGGCACCAGCAGCGGAGGCGGGTCGGCCGACGATACGACGATCGGCTGCGCCTCGGCGTCGGGCCCGACCGGGTCGGCCGGCGGCGTGGTCGGCGCGGCGCTCGACTCCGGGTCGGGCTCGGGTCCGACCACCTCGGTGGTCTCGGGTCGGCGGTCGTCGTCGACCGCGTCGACCGACTCCGTCGGAATCGTTGGATCGTCGGTGACCACCGAGCCCGGATCGTCGCCGGCGAGGGCGAGCACCAAGCCGCCCGCGACGAGCGCGATGACGAGGGCGGCGACTGCGAGGAGCACCGGGGTTCGCAAACGGCCGGCACCCGACTCGGCCTCCATGGCGACGACGGTCGACGCACGAACCGAGCCGCGACCCTGGGCCGACGCGCTCCGGACGGCGTCGAGTGCTCCGTCGACGTCGGCCGGCGTGATCGATGCGGCTGTCTCGCGAACGAGTGCGTTCGCTGCGTTCGAGAGCTCCCGATCAGCTGCCGGGTCGATGTCGTTCATGGCCGCGCCTCCTCGTCCTCGGCGGTCGTGTCGGCGGTGGTGCCTGAGATCGATCGGCGCACGTTTCGTCGCGCCTTCGACAGCGACGACTTGACCGTCCCCGCCGAGACGCCCAACGCGTCGGCGATCTCCGCCACCGACAGGTCGTCGACGTAGCGCAACGTCGCGACGAGCCGCTGCCGCGGAGTGAGGTCGCCCACGAGATCACCCCATCGACCGATCTCCGCTACTCGGCCGGCCGGGTCGTCGTGTCCCACCTCGGCGCGAGCTCGCCCGCCGAGTCGTTCGACGGCTCGCCGCTCCGAGCCACGATGGCGATGGAGGTCGATCAGCAGGTTGCCGGCGACGCGACGAACCCATCCGTACGGATGGTCGAGATGGCGCACCTCGCTCCAGTTGCGGTGGGCTCGAAGCAGAGCGTCCTGTGCGACGTCCTGACCGATCGCCGGACTCCCCGACATCGCCGTTCCGAAGGCGACGAGTCGTGGATAGCTGCCGCGGAAGAAGGCGTCGAAGCCCTCGTCGTCCTGCCCTCTCGTCACTCCTGGCACCGCCTCACACGACCGACACGGATCAGCGTGCCGTCGGGTTGCCGGTGAGGCGAAGTCGGGCGGGTCAGGGGGTGTCGTCGATCTTCAGCTCCAGCGACGAGTCGTAGGCGTCGGTGCCGAAGGCCAGCATGCCCCACGCCTCGGAGTCGTCGAGGACCGCAATGCGCAGCTCGATGACGTCACCGGCTTCGAACGTCGCGTCGAGGTCGACGTCGGTGAACAACTGGAGCCGCTCGAAGTCGTCGGCGTTCCTCACCTCGTCGTCGGCGCTGGCCAGCGTCGTGCACAGCCACCCCGTGCATCGGCGAAGCGACGCCTCGACGTGCACGTCCTCGCGGTCGAAGTCGTTGGCGGCGACGAACAACTCGAGGGATTCGATCCTCTCGAGGACCATGTCGGCGTCGACCGACGACCGGAACACGGCGACGTGTCCGGGGATGAGCGAGGACACGCCCGCACTCGTCTTCGGAAGCGTCAGGCCGGCGTCTCCGTCACCCCACGGATCGAGATCGACGAGCGGTACGTCCGCGGGGACGACGTCACCGAGCGTTCCCCACCAGGGCGACCATGAGGAGCCCGCCTCGAGGAAGAACGTCGTCGCCGCCGGATCGAGCGACCCCACCGGAGGTGGCGGCAGCGTCGTCGTCGGTGCCTGCGGCACGGTGGTCGGCGGAACCGTCGTCGGCGGGACGGTCGTCACGGCAGGCAGCGTCGTGGTCGGGACGGTCACCGGCACGGTCGTCGGCACCGTCGGGTTCGTGGGAACGGTCACGACCGGGGGCACGGTCGTCGGAACCGTCGTGGCCGTCGAGCCGGAGTCGCCGCCGGACCCGCCGGATGCAGGCACGGTCGTGGTGGTCGTCGTGGCGCTCGTCGGCGTCGGCGGGCCGGCCGAGTCGTCATCCGACG
>JBCCTP010000299.1:0-5982 GCA_039198505.1 Actinomycetota bacterium
GATCGTCTCGCCGCCCGACTTCCCGTTGCCGCACGACGTCGCGCCGATCTGCTGCGTCGAGTCCTGCGGCCCCGCATTGTTGGCGGTGCCGAGCGAGTCGTCCGTCGGGTAGCTGCACAGCTGGCTGTCGCCGTTCGTGACCCACCCGGTCGCCGGGAGCGTCATCAGCGTGGCCGTGCCATCGGCCTGGTTCTCGCGCTCGAACGCGTCGTCGCCCTCCTGCTCGGAGTTCTGCACGTTGGAGAAGAACCAGTCGGCCCCGGTGTTCGTGGTGCCGCTCCGGTGGTCGTAGCGCTCGGTCGAATTGCCGCCCCACCGGTTGATCGTGATGCCGAACTCCTCGCGCAGCGAGTCGGGTGCGAAGTTGTAGCCGTACACGTCGTCGGAGATGTCGTGGGGAAAGTCGACGGTCACGGTGGAGACGGTGCCGCTGCCGGGATCGGTCGTCGTCCGCTCGATGGTGCGCGGTCCGGCGTCGACGACGAGGTCGGGTCCGTCACCGGCGGGGAGTTCATCGCCCTCGACGATGCGGACCTCGTCGAGGTACACGGTCGTCGGATCTGCGCCGTCGAACTCCTGCCACCAGACGCCGCCGATCGTCGACGCTCCGCCGAGGTCGGCGAGCGGGATCGAATAGTCGGTCCACTCGCCCGGCGAGAGCTCGATCTCGACCGCGGGGCCGCCGCCCCCGGATGGCCGGACGAGCTGGACGGCGACGGTCTGCGCAGCGTTGTCGCCGCCGTGCATCGAGAACTCGAGCGTCCCGGACAGCGGGATCTGCATGGCCGGGCTCGACATGGCGACGCCACCCCAGGGGGCGTAGTCGATGGCGACGGCGCGTGTGCCGTCGCGGACCGTGTCGCCGTGCGCGAGGTCGTACTGGACCTCCCAGTCGAACGTTCCGACGCCGTCGGCGAGGGCGTCGGTGTAGATCTCGGTGGTGTCGCCGGGCGCACCGTCGACGGCGGACGAGATGACCAGGACGAGGGGTGCCGTGACCCCGCCGGCGAGTGCGACGAGGGACAGTCGTGTTCGCGTCATGCGGCGAACGTACGAACGGCCCTCGGCGGCTGCTGGACGTGAACTGGGCGCCACGTGGGCGCGATCGAGGCTCCCCGACCGACCCGGTTCAGCCGTCGTGGGGCGGGTTCACGAGGCGCAACCCGCGTCCTCGGACGACGTCGACGAGGCCTCCCGATCGGCCGGTCTCGTCGAGTCGGGCGCGGAGGCGTTTGATCAGCGCCGCCACGGCCTCATCGCTCACGCCGTCGGCCGCGACATCGGCCCACACGTCGTCGACCACCCGCCGCCGGTCGACGAGTTCACCGTCGGCGTCGAGCAGGAGGCGCAGCAGCGCGAGCTGCCGGCTCGACAGGGGCGGCTCGACGAGTCGGGCGTCGACCCAGACCGCCTCGGTGTCGGGATCGATCCACACGCCCGTCAGTCGGCCGAGACGTGGCGCGATCGGTGTGGCCGCCGGGTCCTCGAACCGAAGTGCGACCGCCCCACCAAGCACGAGTTCGTCGCCGTTGCGCAGCCAGACCTCGGTCGTGTCGATCGGCTCGCCGTTGACCGTGGTGCCATTGCTGCTCCCGAGGTCGCGCAGACCGACGCGTCCGGCGCGGTCGACGATCTCGACGTGTCGGCGCGACACCTGCGGCACGTCGAACACGACGTCGCACGATCGATCGCGCCCGATGACGACGCCGCGTCCGATGGGCCACGACGAGTCGGTCCCGTCGAGATCGACGCCTGGGCCTGCGCCGGCGAGAACGACGGTGGGAGCCGACACGACGCCGACGGTACCCCGCGGCCGAACCCGTCCCGCCGGGTCAGCCGGCCTCGGGACGACAGCCGGCGTCGGCCTCGGCGAACACGAGCTCGTCGGCGAGGAGCAGCCCCGGCGAGGCGTCCTTCAGCAGCGTCGGGATCGCGAAGCGAGCGGCGTCGGGAGCCGGCTCGCTCACCACGGAGTGTCGACCGGGTTCGACGTCGATCAGCGACAGCTCGGCGCCGACCGCATCGAGGAGCTGGTACTCGCCGTCGAGCCAGGCGATCGACATCGTCGCCTCGAACAGTGGGTCGACCGGGAGGAGCGCGGCCGAGAACTCGTAGCGCTGGCCGGGCAGGATCCCGACCTCGTTCCCGAACAACCCGTACCGACCGGGGTCGCCGATCACCAGGACCTCACTGCCGTCGACGCCTCCGCTCGGCAGCACCCGCTCGCGACCGTCCTCCTCGGCGTCGGGGTTGTCGAAGAAGTTGTCGCCGATGAATCCGGAGGTGAACCCGGCGTCGGCGACCAGGTTGCAGGCGAGGGCTGCCGCAGCCCCCGACGGGGCCGTGCTCGGGATCGACGCCGGGATGGGCGCAGGAGTGGCGTCGTCCTGCCCGGGGTCGGGGTCGGGATCGGCGTCCTGCTCGGGGTCCGTGTCAGGGTCGAGGTCCGGCCCGGCTGCCGCCGCGAGGTCGGTGGGCGTCGTCGTGCCGGTGGTCGAGGCGGCGCTGTCGTTCGTGGTCGTGGTCGGCGTGATGGTCGCGAGCGTGGTGGTCTCCGTCGTGATCGTCGCGTTCGTCGTGACCGTCGGGTCGTCCTGATCCGCCGAGGACGGACCGGCCGCCGCCGGGGACGCGGTCGGCGGACCGTCACCATCGTCGGAGCCGAGCGCCGAGAGGGCGACACCCGCAGCCAGCGCGATCGCGCCGAGGACCGCAGCGATTGCGCCGATGCGGTGCACGCTCGGCGTCGTCGGGGCGTCGTCGCGAGTGAAGGCGGACGCGAAGTCCTCGACCGACGGCCATCGATCGTCGGGTGACTTGGACAGAGCTCGAGAGATCGCACGCGTCGGACCGGCCGGGACGTCGGGTCGCAGCTCGTCGACGGGTGTGGGAGGCGTCGAGAGCTGATGGTGGAGGGCGGCGGCCACCGATCCGTCGCTCGGGAACGACCACGCCCCGGTCAGCATCTCGGCGGTGACGATCGCCAGCGAGTACTGATCCGCCGAAGGGGTCGGCGTGTCGCCGCGGATCAGTTCGGGTGCCAGGTAGCGGGGTGTGCCGGCGAGTTCTCCCGTCGCGGTCACGGTGGCGACCGCTCCGTCGCGTCGCCCGAGCCCGACGTCGATCAGCACAGCGGTCGGCCCGCTCACCATCACGTTCGACGGCGACACGTCGCGATGGGTGATGCCGGCGCGGTGGAGCGAGGAGAGTGCCGCCGCGACGTCGACGACGACGGCGCGGGCCCGGGTGAGCGAGAGCCGGCCCTCGACGCGGAGGATCTCGTCGAGCGTCCGGCCGTCGACCCACCGTGAGGCGACCCAGGTGCGGCCGTCATCGGTGCGCCCGGCGCCGATCGGAACGGCCAGATTCGGATGATCGAGCAGCCGACCGAGATCGCCCTCTCGGTCCACTCGCCGCTCGTGACCCTGAGCGGCGATCTTGAGGGCGACGAGTTCGTCGCGTTCGAGCCAGCGTGCGCGGACGACCGTGCTCGTGCCGCCGTGCCGAGGTTCGCCCAGCACCTCGAACCCGGGGATCGGGCTCACACCCTGGGTCTCCACCGATGAAGATCTTGGCCGCTCACGAAGCCGATCGGGTGTCGGCTCCGGCGTCTCGAGCCGACGGCCCGCGCTCGTGTCGCGTCAGGCGGTGAGTGCGTTCTGCCAGTCGACGGTGTCGGCGACCGAGTTGAACGTGAAGACGTGGAGTGACTCGATGTCGAGCCGTTCGGCGTCAGCGGCCAGCGGTGCGAGGAGTTCCGACGGGTCGTATCCGCCCGGGGCGACCAGCTTCGTCACGGCCGACGAGTTCTTCGACAGGAACCGCATCGACGCACCGACGCCGAGGCGCATCCCGACCTTGAGCAGCCGGGTCCGGTCGACGACACCGGCCACACCGAGCCGGACGGGCAGGTGCAGTCCGCGGGCGCGCTCCGCGCTCAACCAGGACACGATTCGTTCGGTGTCGAAGCACATCTGCGTCGAGACCCAGGCGCCGACGCCGGCCTCGTCGACGAGTGTCTGCTTGGCGTGCAGCTGCTCGGACGCGACCTCGGCCGAGATGATGGGGTGACCGTCGGGGTACCCGGGCACACCGATGCGATCGACGCCGGGATCGGCGGCCAGGAAGTCGCGGAGGAATCCCAGGGCGCCCTCGTAGGGGCCGGCCGCCTCGGGTGCATCACCGGCGATCACGAACACCTCGTCGAGTCCGAGCGATCGCACCCACGCCGCGAGTTCCGCGGCGTGCGACGGACTCGTGACGAGTCGGGCCGCGACGTGCGGGATGACGTGGAACCCGTCGGCGACGAGTCGCTCGGTCCGACGCTGCGTCTCGGCGATCCCGGCGGCGGGGGAGCAGGTCACGGTCACGTTCGCGCCCGGCGGCAACGCGGCGATCGCACCGTCGATCGACTTCATCGGGATGATCTCGAGGTGGGCGCCGGCCGCAAGGGCGGCGAGCGTCTCGCCGGCGGCGACGTGCTCGTACTCGCCCTCGTGATCGGTGAGGTCACGTCGGCGGAGACGGCGGAGGAGGAGGTTCATGGTCTCTCGATCACTCGTGGCTGTCGGGGAGCTCGGCCGATCGCCGCTCGACGTACTCGGTGAGTTCGTCGGCGATAGCCTCGTCGAGCGGGGGCGGCTGGTAGTCGGCGAGTTGTTGCTTCCAGATGGCGTTCGCGCGGGTGGCGGCGTCGAGACCGCCCTCGTCGGTCCACTGCTCGAAGCTCGAGTTGTCGGACGTGGTGGCGCGATAGAACGCGGTCTCGAAGTTGTGCAGCGTGTGGGCGGTGCCGAGGTGGTGTTCACCGGGTGTGTGGACCAACAGCTCATCCATGGCCTGGCCGTTGTCGGTGAGGTCGAGGCCCTGCGCGAACGTGGCCATGGCGCCGAGTTGGTCGCAGTCGAGGATGAACTTCTCGAACCCGACGGAGAGTCCGCCCTCCATCCACCCGGCGGCGTGGAGCACGAAGTTGACGCCGCCCATCACGGTGGGGATGAGCGTGGCCATCGATTCGTTGGCCGCTTGCGCGTCGGGCAGCTTCGACGCACACAGCGCGCCGCCCGACCGGAACGGTACGCCGAGCCGGCGTGCGAGCGCCGCCACGGTGTAGAGCACGATCGCCGGTTCGGGGGTGCCGAACGTGGGCGCTCCGGTCTGCATCGACATCGAGCTGGCGAACGATCCGAACACGACGGGCGCCCCCGGTCGCACGAGTTGGACGTACGTCATCCCGGCGAGCGCCTCGGCGAGCGTCTGGGCGACGACGCCTGCGGACGTGGCGGGCGCCATGGCACCGGCGAGGATGAACGGGGCGATGATGCACGCCTGGTTGGCCGCCGCGTAGACGTCGACGACGTCGAGCATCGAGGCGTCCCACACCAGCGGCGACGATGCGTTGATGAGGCTGGTCATCACGGTGCGGTCGGCGAGGTCGCCGCCGAACGCGATGCGGGCCATCTCGACCGAGTCGGCCGCGCGCTCTCCGGCCGTGACCGATCCCATGAACGGCTTGTCGGAGTACCGCACGTGCGCGTCGATCATGTGGAGGTGACGCTTGCTGACCGGGATGTCGACCGGCTCGCACACGGTGCCGCCCGAGTGGTGGATGTTCGGTGCGACGTAGGCCAGTCTCACCAGGTCGCGGAAGTCGTCGATCGTGGCGTAGCGGCGTCCGCGGTCGAGGTCGAACGCGAACGGCGACCCGTAATTGGGCGCGAACACCGTGGCGTCGCCGCCGATCTTCACGTTGCGGTCGGAGTTCCGGGCGTGCTGCGTGTACTCGGTCGGGGTGGTCGCCTGGACGAGCTGGCGGCACATGCCGCGTGGGAACCGGACCCGGGTGCCGTCGACGTCGGCGCCGGCGTCGCGGAATCGTTCGACGGCGCCGGGATGGTCGCGGATCTCGACGCCGACGGTCTCGAGGATCGTCTCGGCGTTGTGCTCGAGGAGCTCGAGGCCTTCATCGGAGACGATCTCGAA
>JBCCTP010000300.1:0-5971 GCA_039198505.1 Actinomycetota bacterium
ACCGATGAAGAACCCGAGGCCGACGGTCCGGAGTGAGGTCCAGATCTGGTCGAGGAACGTGGGCGTGCCGGCGTACGTGAAGTCCGTGACCTCGTCGGCCCGTCCCTCGGCGATCAAGGCCTCGTTGCGCGCGGCCTGATCGGCGTAGAACTGATCCTCGGCCGCTCGTTCCGCCTGGTAGTCGTCGTACAGACCGACGCCGGCATCCCACACGTCGACGGGTCCCGGAAGTGTTCCGAGCGACGTGTTGACCTGCGGTGCGAGTGCGGCCCACAGGAGCAGGAACGCCGTGATACCGATCAGGGGCGCCAGCACCGCTCGACCCAGCTTCCCGTAGTCGAACGGACGGCCGCCGGGTGCAGGTCCACCCGCGTCCGGGTCGTCGGGCGGTGCGTCGGTGGGAGCGGCGGGCGACGTGGTCGTGGCCGCGCTCTCCGCAGGCGTGGTGATCGCCGAGACGTCGTCCGCTCGGGCGGACTCCTCGGTGACGGTCATGTCGTTGGACACCGTTCCTCCTTGTCGAGGGTGTGAGGGGTCGGGTTCTGAGCCGGTCAGCCCTGGACGCCGGCGGCGGTCACGGTCTGGCCGGCCTTCAGGCCGATCGGGAGCGACTCGAGGTAGGCGTTCGGCTGGCTGCCGTCGAAGACGATCCCGTCGATGAAGTCGTCCTCGGGAGCGCGGAAGCCGTCGGTCTCCGGGATGTCGCTCGCTGCGATCACGCCGTCCTCGACCAGCGACTCCGCCGCCTCGAGGTACAGGTCGGGGCGGTACACCTTCTCGGCGGTCTCGACGAACCACTCGTCGGTCTGCTCCTCGGCGATCTGCCCCCATCGCCGCATCTGCGTGAGGTACCAGATCGCATCGGAGTAGTACGGGTATCCGGCGAAGTCGCGGAAGAAGATGTTGAAGTCGGGCGCCTCGCGCGTGTCGCCCTGCTCGAACGTGAACACGCCGGTCATCGACGCAGCGATCACGTCGAAGTCGGCGCCGACGTAGTTCGGCTGCGACAAGATCTCGACCGCCGCCTCGCGGTTGGCGTTGGAGTTCTCGTCGAGCCACTGCTGGCCCTTGATGATCGCCCGGAGCAGCGCCCGCGTCGTGTTGGGGTACTGGGTGGCGAAGTCCTCGCGGAGCCCGAAGACCTTCTCGGGGTTCGTGGTCTTGACGTGCTGGTCGGTCGCGATCGGCACGCCGATGCCGCTGGCCACCGCCGCCTGGTTCCACGGCTCGCCGACGCAGTAGCCGTCGATCGTGCCCGCCTCCATCGTGGCCGGCATCTGCGGCGGCGGCGTGACCGACAGGGGTACCTCGGCGGCGACCTCGCCGACCGCGTCGCCCGGCGTGTAGTAGCCGGGGTCGATTCCGCCGGCAGCGAGCCAGTAGCGCAGCTCGTAGTTGTGGGTCGACACCGGGAAGACCATCCCCATGTTGAACTGCTTGCCTTCGGTGGCGAACTGCTCGATGACCGGCCGCAACACCTCGGCCGAGATCGGGTGGACCGGCGTCCCGTCCTCGTTCTCCGGGAGGCTCGGACGGATGATGTCCCACACTTCGTTCGAGACGGTGATGCCGTTGCCGTTCAGGTCGAGGCTGAGCGGTGCGATGAGCGGCGCCTCGGTGCCGTATCCGATCGTTGCGGCGAGCGGCTGACCGGCGAGCATGTGTGCGCCGTCGAGCTGTCCGCCGATCACACCGTCCAGCAGGACCTTCCAGTTGGCCTGCGCCTCGAGCTCGACGTTGAGACCCTCCTCGGCGAAGTAGCCGTTCTCCCGGGCGATGGCGAGCGGCGCCATGTCGGTGAGCTTGATGAAGCCGAGCTTGAGGTTCGGCTTCTCGACCGGACCGCCCGAGGCCGGCGCAGGCGCAGCGGTGCCGCCCGTGTCGGCATCGGTGGAGTCATCGTCCGCGACCGGTGAGGAGGCGACGTCGTCGCTGCCTCCGCATGCGTTCCACACGACGCCGCCCGCCGTGATCGCACCGAGGCCCATGAGGAGCCGGCGTCGGGAGACGACGGGCGGGAGAGCCTCGTTCGGCTCGCGGTCAGAAGATGACGTGGTCGTGTTCACGGACCGGCATCGTGAGCGACCACGTTTTCGCGTCGGTTTCCCGAGTGTGACGTTGCGGATGCGGTGCCCGCACGGGCCGTGCGACGACCCGAGATCGTCCTCACAGCGCCCGATGGACGTCGAGAGGTCGGCGTCTCGGGATCGTCACCGGAGCGGCACGTCAGCGAAACGACCGTGGTGTGCGATTCCCGCCATGGCACCACATCACGTCGTCGTCATCGGCAACGGCATGGTCGGCCAGCGGTTCGTCGAACGCCTGCTCACGGCCGTCGGACCCGACGATCACCGGCTCGCCATCACGGTCATCGGCGAGGAGTCTCGAGCCGCCTACGACCGGGTTGCGTTGTCGAGCTGGTTCGGGGGCGCGACCGACGACGACCTCCGCCTGGTCGACGATGATCTCGTGGCAGGACGCGTCGACTACCGCCTGTCGTGTCGTGCCGCTCGCCTCGACGTCGAGGCGGGCGTGGTCGAGCTCGACGGTGGCGACCTGCTCGCCTACGACGACCTCGTTCTCGCCACCGGGTCGTCGCCGTTCGTGCCACCGATCCCGGGGCATGATCTTCCGGGGTGCTTCGTGTACCGCACGCTCGACGATCTCGCCGCCATTCGCTCGTGGGCGGAGCGTCCCGAAGTTGCGTCGGGGATCGTGATCGGCGGTGGACTGCTCGGCCTCGAAGCGGCGAACGCTCTTCGGTCGCTCGGCCTCGACACCCATGTGGTCGAGATGGCGCCGTACCCGATGCCGGCCCAGCTCGGGGCGGGCGGGGGCACCATGCTCGGGCGCTGGGTCGACTCGCTCGGCGTGAAGCTGCACTGCAATGCCCGGTCGCAGCGGTTCGTCGCCGGTGACGACGGATCGGTGACATCGCTGGAGCTCGACGACGACGATCCGATCGAGGCACAACTCGTCGTCTTCTCCGCGGGGATCCGTCCTCGGGACGAGCTGGCTCGGAGCGCCAAGCTCGACATCGGCGAACGCGGTGGCGTGGTGGTCGACGACACTCTGGCCACGTCGGCTCCGCACGTGTGGGCGATCGGCGAGGTCGCCTGCCACGCAGGACGGGTGTACGGCCTCGTCGCCCCCGGATACGACATGGCTGCATCGCTGGCCGCCCGGATCGCCGCGGTGGCGTCGGAGCACCCTGCCACCGTCGGCGACACGTTCGTCGGAGCGCATCTCGACACGAAGCTCAAGCTGCTCGGCGTCGACGTGGCGAGCTTCGGTCGCAGCAACCTCGGTCCCGACGAAGCCGACGAGATCGTGTTCAGCGATCCGGTCACCCGCGTGTATCGCCGCCTCGTGCTCGACCGTGAGACCCAGCGCCTCGTGGGGGGATCGCTCGTCGGCGACACGTCCGGGTTCGAACTGCTCTCGGCGGTTGCTCGGGGCGAGGTCGACGGACCCGACGATCTCGCCGGCTACGTGCTGCCGGCCAGCATTCGTCCGCCCGACGAGCGGGCCCTCCCCGACGGTGCGCTGCTGTGCTCGTGCAACGCGGTCACCGTCGGGACCCTCCGCAAGGCGATCGCCGGCGGCGCCACCACGGTCGGCGAGCTGAAGGCCTGCACGTCGGCGGGCACGAGTTGCGGTGGGTGCGTCCCCGGCATCGCCTCGCTCGTGAAGACCGAACTCGCGCAGCGTGGCGTCGCCGTGTCGAACGCTCTCTGCGAGCACTTCGATCACTCGCGTCAGGAGCTGTTCGACCTCATCCGTTTCCACCGCCACGCGACCTGGGGCGAGGTGCTCGAGGCACACGGTGAGGGGCTGGGATGCGAGATCTGCCGTCCGACGGTGGGATCGATCCTCGCGTCGCTGTCGAACGGCTACATCCTCGGTGGCGATCAGGCGTCGATCCAGGACACCAACGACCACCACCTCGCCAACATGCAGCGCAACGGCACCTACTCGGTGGTGCCGCGCGTGCCGGGCGGCGAGATCACACCGGACCAGCTCATCGCCCTCGGACAGATCGCGAAGGACTACGACCTCTACACGAAGATCACCGGCGGCCAGCGCATCGATCTGTTCGGCGCCCAGCTCCACGAACTCCCGGGCATCTGGCGCCGGGTGATCGACGCCGGCATGGAATCCGGCCACGCCTACGGCAAAGCGCTGCGCACGGTGAAGTCGTGCGTGGGCTCCACCTGGTGTCGCTACGGCGTCCAGGACTCCGTCGCGATGGCGATCCGGATCGAGGAGCGCTACCGAGGTCTGCGGTCGCCGCACAAGGTGAAGATGGCGGTCTCGGGCTGCACCCGCGAGTGCGCCGAGGCGCAGAGCAAGGACGTCGGCGTCATCGCGACCGAGTCGGGCTGGAACCTGTTCGTCGCCGGCAACGGTGGCCGTTCTCCGCGGCACGCCGATCTGCTGGCGAGCGACCTCGACGACGAGCAGCTCATCAGGACGATCGACCGCTTCCTCATGTTCTACATCCGCACCGCGGACCGTCTGCAGCGGACGTCGACGTGGATGGAGTCGCTCGACGGCGGGCTCGACTACCTGCGCGAGGTGGTGTTCGACGACGTGCTCGGCATCTGCGCGGAACTCGACGAGGACATCGAGCGACACGTCGACACCTACGAGTGCGAGTGGAAGGCGACGCTGGCCGACCCGGAACGGTTGAGCCACTTCGTCGAGTTCGTGAACGCGCCCGATCAGATCACGTCGCCCGCGTGGTCCTCCGAGCGAGGCCAGCGGGTGCCCGCGGCTGACGCGACGCCCGTGACCGTGGGGTCGTCGGGGGCGGCTCGATGAGCTGGGTCGCGGTCGCGGAGTACGAGCGCCTGCCGGTCGACCGAGGGGTGGCCGCGTTGGTCGACGGTCGGGCCGTCGCAGTGTTCCGGCTGGCCGACGGGTCGGTGTACGCGATCGACCACGTCGAGCCGTTCACCGGCGTTCCCGTGCTGGCACGCGGACTCGTCGGTTCTCAGGACGGCGTGCCGACGGTCGCGTCACCGCTCCACAAGCAGCGGTTCGATCTCCGCTCGGGCACCTGCCTCGACGCCGACGCATCCGTCGCCACCTACGCCGTGGCCGTGACCGATGGCGTCGTCTGCGTCGCTGCAGCGCCGTCCGCTCTGCCCGAGACGAGCCCGGCGACCACCACCGACCCCAGCAGTTCCGACCGACAGGAGTTCACCATGACCCCCGCCCAGATCGAGCTCGTCCGGACGAGCTTCTCCTCCGTCGAGCCGATCGCCGATGCGGCCGCCGAGCTCTTTTACAGCCGGCTGTTCGAGATCGCTCCGGAAACCCGTCCCTTGTTCACCGGCGACATGGCGGCGCAAGGCCGCAAGCTCATGACCACCCTCGGCGTCGTCGTGCGAGGACTCGAGGGACTCGACGATCTCATGCCCACGGTCGTCGCCCTGGCCGAACGACACGTCGGATACGGCGTGACCGCCGCTCACTACGAGGCCGTCGGAGCGGCTCTGCTCTGGACGCTCGAGAAAGGTCTCGGCGACGCCTACACGCCGGACGTGGCCGACGCGTGGGCCACCACGTACGGGGTTCTGTCGGACGCGATGACCACAGCCGCCTACGGGTCCGCAACGGACTCACAGCTCGCCTCGTGATGCGAGACCGCCCGGCGACACAGCGGACCTCCATCTGAAACTCCGCGGAAACGTTCATCACACACACTGGTCCGCCATGACCACCGACCCGCTCGCGGGCTTCACGATCGGTGTCACGGCGGACCGTCGATCAGACGAGCAGATCAAGTTGCTGACCAGCCGAGGGGCGGCGTGCCTGCACGGGCCCGTGATCAAGACCCACCCGATCGGATCCGAGGACGACCTCGTCGCGGCCACCCGTGTGCTCGTGGACGCGCCGCCCGACATCGTCGTGCTCACGACGGGGGTCGGCGTCCGCGGGTGGTTGGAGGCGGCGGAGGCCGCGC
>JBCCTP010000301.1:0-5967 GCA_039198505.1 Actinomycetota bacterium
AGACGCCGGACGACGAGTGGATCGTGGTCGAGGGCGGCCGGGTCGTCGAGGACGCCCGTGAGCTCGGCGTGATACTCGTCGGGCGAGCACTGGAACCGCTCGCGGATCACACGATCGCGAGGTTCGTCTTCATCCCACCACGAGCGCTCGAAATCGAGCATGGCGGCGTGCCGTTCACTGAGCATCGGACGCCACATTGGCCGGTCCGAGCGTCGCATTACAAGCACCCTCGGGCATTTCACGGGAACGGCATCATGCGCCGTCGTCGGCTCCTCGGGTGGCTCGCGCGACCTCCTAGGGTGGGCCCACGTGACTCGACCGTTCCTGATCGGCGTCGCCGGGGGCAGCAGCTCCGGCAAGACCACCATCTCGACCCGACTCGCCGAGTTGAGCGGTGCCGACCAGCTGTCGCGGATCGAGCTCGACTCGTACTACCTCGATCGCAGCGACGAGCCGCTCGAGGAGCGTCGGCTCGCCAACTACGACCATCCCGATGCCTTCGACTGGGCGCTGCTCAACGACCACCTCGCGGCACTCGCCAACGGCGCGACCGTGCCGGTCCCGGTGTACGACTATGCGCTCCACAACCGGTCGGGCGAGAGCCGCGACGTGCCGCCCAATCGGATCGTCGTCGTCGACGGCATCCTCGTGCTGTACGACCGCGCGCTCCGCGAACGATTCGACCTCAAGATCTTCGTCGACACGGCCGCCGACGTCCGGTTGATCCGACGGCTGCAGCGCGACGTGGCAGAGCGCGGTCGAACCGTCGAGAGCGTCATCGAGCAGTACCTCACCACGGTGAAGCCGGCCCATGAGCGATTCATCGAGCCGAGCAAGCGCTACGCCGACGTGATCATCCCCGAGGGCGGGCTCAATCGCCCGGCCATCGAGGTGCTCCTCGCCCGGGTGCGGGAGATCACCGCCTCCGACGACGAGGTCGAGTGACCCGGTCGCGGGTCGGGGCCACCGAGACGGTCACATCACCCGGTCGACGCCGCCGAGGTTGCTGTAGATCATCTTCACCTGGGTGTAGTGCTCGACGGCGCGGGCACCGTTCTCCCGCCCGATGCCCGACTGCTTGTAGCCGCCGAAGGGAACCGATGCCGGAAGGGTTCCGTAGTCGTTGATCCACACGGTGCCGGCCTGGAGCGAGTGTGCGACCCGGTTCGCCCGGGCGAAGTCGCGGGTGAAGACCGCGGCCGAGAGTCCGTACGGGGTGTCGTTCGCCCGTCGGACGACCTCGTCCTCGTCGTCGAACGGGAGCACCGACATCAGCGGGCCGAACACCTCGTCGGTGACGAACCCCATGTCGTCGGTGCAGTCGGCGAACACGGCGGGACTGACCCAGTTGCCGGGTCCGCTGGTGTCGCCGCCGGTCACGTGTCGCGCAGGAGAGTCGAGCGCCAGCTTCATGTAGCCCATGACCTTGTCATGATGTGTCGCACTGACGAGCGGGCCGATCTCGGTGGCCGGGTCGAACGGGTCTCCGACGCGGAGGGCCGACACGCGTTCGGCGAGCCCGTCGACGAATCGGTCGTGAACGTCGCGGTGCACGAACACTCGGGTGCCGTTCGAACAGACCTGGCCGCTCGCCCAGAAGTTGTTGAGGATCGACGCGTTGCGGGCCGCGTCGAGGTCGGCGTCGTCGAACACGACGATCGGCGACTTGCCGCCGAGTTCGAGGGTGACGTGCTTGAGTGAGGTGGCCGCAGCCGCCATCACGATCTTGCCGGTCGAGGCCTCACCGGTGAGTGAGACCTTCGCGACGTCGGGATGCCGCACGAGGAGTTCGCCGACGCGGTGGTCGCCCTGCACGACGTTGAACACCCCGTCCGGAATACCGGCCTCGGTGTAGATCTCGGCGAGCACGCCGGCCGACAGCGGCGTGTCCTCGGCCGGCTTGAACACCATGGCGTTGCCGCACGACAACGCGAGTGCCGACTTCCACATCGCGATCTGGATCGGGTAGTTCCACGCACCGATCCCGACGCACACGCCGAGCGGTTCTCGTCGCATGCGAGCGAATCCGTCGGGGAAGTCGATCGTGTCGCCGTGCAACGACGGTGCGAGTCCGGCGTAGAACTCGATCGTGTCCGCGCCCGTCGGAACGTCGTCGGTCGAGGTCTGAGCGATGGGCTTGCCGGTGTCGAGCGTGTCGAGAGCGGCGAGCTCGTCGTTGCGCTCGCGGATGATCGCCACCGCACGCATCAGCGCCCGTGCGCGCTCCTCGGCCGGCCACGTCGACCACTCGGCGAACCCTGCGGTCGCCGACGCGACGGCGGCGTCGACGATCGTGGGAGACGCCGACTCGACGTGGGCGATCACCCGGTTCGTCGCCGGGAAGACGGTGGGAAAGGTCTCGTTGGAACCGGTCGGGTCGGCCTCGACACGTCGGCCGCCGACGTAGGAGCGGATGGTGTCGAACGTGGTGTCGGGACCGATCGTCGCCATCGGATCGACGATACGGCGAGCTGCGACGCGACGGTGCCGCACCTCTGATGGTGTCGCTCGTGATGGCGTCGCTCGTGATGGTGTCGCTCGTGACGGTGTCGCTCGTGATGGTGTGGCTCGGGCGGGCGTGGGCGGAGCGGTGACGTCGGTCAGGCGAGGGCCGGGACGAGGGTCAGTCGAAACGTCGCCGGACGACGGGAGATCAGATCGAGGCGCCCGCCGTCGGACTCGGCGAGCCGACGTGCGAGCGCCAAACCGCGTCCGTGTGGCGCATGGTGGTCGGTGGGCCGCTCGAACAGCCGCCGCACGGCGCTGTCGGGGATCCCCGGGCCCTCGTCGGCGACCGTGATCGTGGCGCCCTGCACGTCGATCGAGACCGTTCCGCCGCCGTGACGAAGTGCGTTGTCGAGCAGGACGTTGATGATCTGGCCGAGCAGGCCCGGTGTGGCCACCACCGGCACGGACGGGTCGGTGGTGACGACGAGCTGACGACGCCTCGCCTCGAAGCGAGTGCGCCAGTCGTCGACGTGTGCATCGACGATCTCGAGGAGGTCGAGGGTGGAGCGTTCGCCGGTCGATCCCGTGCGGGCGACCGCCAGCAGTTCGTCGAGGGTGGTGTTCAACTCGTGGGTCTGGTCGAGGATCGAACGGGCCTCGTCGGCGACCGCCCGATCGGGATGTCGTTCGAGCAGTTCGAGGCGGATCGCGAGGCCGGTGAGTCCCGTCCGCAGCTGATGCGTCGCATCGGCGGTGAAGCTGCGTTCCGACTCGAGCATCCGGTCGACGCGGTTGGCGCTGAGCCGGAGCGCCCGTGCGATGTCGTCGATCTCGTCGATGCCGGTCGACGGCGTCGGCGTGGAGAAGTCTCCGTCACCGACGCGTCCGGCGAGTCGGGCGAGCCGCTCGAGCGGGCGGGCGAGCGTCCGCGCCTGGACGGCGGCGAGGAGGGCGGCGGCGACGAGTGCGAAACCCGAGATCACCGCGATGCGGATGAACAGCCCGTTCCGTTCGCCGGAGTCGGCGAGGGTGGCGGTGACGAGCGCGAGCGGCGCCAGCAGCACGACCATGACGACCACGACGACCGCCAGGGTCGAGAGGACGAGTCGGCGTCGCACGGCTCCGGCGTCTGCGTCAGTCGTCGTCGGCGGGTTCGGGGTCGAATCGGAATCCGACGCCGCGCACGGTCACGATCTTCGACGGCGGATCGGTGCGGTCGGCGATCTTCTTCCGCAGCGTCGACACGTGGGTGTCGAGCGTGCGGGTCGACCCCCACCAGTTCTCGTCCCAGACCGACGACATGATGTCCTCGCGGCGTACGGCCACGCCGGGCTGCGACATCAGGAGCGCGAGCAGATCGAACTCCTTCGACGTGAGCTCGACCTCGGCCGGCGCGTCGCCACTCTCTTCGAGCACACGGCAGCGGTGCGCCGCGACGTCGAGTTCGATGCCGGCACCGACGAGCACGCCGTTCGCCGACGCCGGGAGCGCGCCCGACTCGACGACGCGCAGTCGCGCCTGGATCCGGGCGATCAGCTCCGCGAGGCGGAACGGTTTGGCGACGTAGTCGTCGGCCCCCGCCCCCAGCCCGACGATGACGTCCATCTCCTCGGCCCGCGCGGTGAGCATGATGATCGGAAGCGCCGGAAGGTCGTTGCGGACTCGGCGACAGACGTCGAGGCCGTCGATGTCGGGCAGCGTGAGGTCGAGCAACACCAGGTCGGGATGGTCGGACTCGATCGAGTCGAGAGCGGTCTGGCCGGTCTCGACGTGCTCGACCTCGAACCCCTCCGAGCGCAACACCCGGACCAGCGGCTCGGAGATGCGCGCGTCGTCCTCGACCAGGAGCACCCGGGTCATGGCGGCACCGTAGTCAGATCATCCCTGCCGGAGGCGGAGTGCGGCGGCGTGCGCCGGGAACCCCTCGTGCTCGGCGAGGGCGATGATCGAGGGCGCCATGCGGGCCGCAGCGCGGGCGTCGGCGCGGGCGACGGCCGTGCGCTTGAGGAACGTGTCGGCGGTGACGCCCGACGACACGTGGGCGAATCCGCTGGTCGGCAGCGACGCCGGACAGCCGATGAGGAAGTTGCCGGCGGAGAAGGGCGTGTGCTGTCCGACGAGGATCTCGCCGGCGTTGACCAACCCGTCGAGCACCCGTTCTTCGTGCTCGTCACCGACGACGACCTGCAGGTGCTCGGCCGCGAACTCGTTCGCGACGTCGACGGCCGTGTCGAGGTCATCGACGATGACGGATCCTCCGTTGGGGCCGAGTGAGGCGCGGATCGCATCGGCGCGCACCGGCGGCAGAGTCGACGACTGGTGGTCGAGCTCGACGTCGACGGCGTCGACGAGCGCAGCCGACGTGGTGAGGAACACGACGGAGGAATCGGTGCCGTGTTCGGCCTCGATGAGCAGGTCGGCGGCGAGCCGCACCGGGTCGGCAGACTCGTCGGCGATGACGAGCGACTCGGTCGGTCCGAGCAGCATCATCGTGGCGACACCGTGCCGTTGCATCTCGACCTGCGCGATCGTGACCGCCGGGGAGCCCGGGCCCACCACCTTGCGGACAGCCGGGATCGACTCGGTGCCGAAGCCCAGGGCGGCGACGCCGGCGGGACCGTTGACCCGGAACACCGAGCGGATGCCGAGCTTCCGGCAGACGACGAGCACCGCCGGGTCGACCTCGCCGGCGCCTCCGGGCACCGGCGGCACGACGAGAGCGAGTTCGGGCACGCCGGCGACGACCGCCGGGACGGCGAGTTGATACGCGACCGACGGGTAGCTCGCCTTGCCCGAGGGGACGAAGAGACCGGCGGACGAGATCGGCGTGATCTTCTCGCCGACCATGAGACCGGGCTCCGACTCGAACGACCAGTCGCCGGCGCGAGCGAGCTGCTCCTCGTTGAAGGCCCGTAGGTGCGTGATCGCGTCGTCGATCGACCGGTCGACGGCGTCGGACACCTCGGCCGAGTCGATCTCGTCGTCGGTCACCCGCAGACCAGCGGGGTCGACCTCGATGCCGTCGAATCGTGCGAGCGCTTCGCAGACCGCGGTGTCGCCGCGTTCACGGACGTCGTCGATGAGGTCGACGATCGACCCGCGGAGGTCGGGGTCGAAGATGTCGTCGATGCCCCGATGCATCAGCGCAGCCCGCGCGTCGGGGTCCATGTCCGCCCACACCTGCCGCCGGAGAACGCTCACGGAGACGAAGGTATTGACCTCCGACCGAAACAGCACGTTTCGGACCCGGCACCGAACGTGCCGTTTCGCGAGGAGGAAGCGGAGCGGACGACGAGGGAGCCATCGGTAGAGTGCGGGAAATGCCGGTCACCGTCGTCGTCGGCGCCCAGTGGGGCGACGAGGGCAAAGCCAAGGTCATCGATCTCCTCTCGAAGGAGCACACCTACGTCGTCCGGTACCAGGGCGGGCACAACGCCGGTCACACGGTCGTCGTCGAGGGCGAGAAGTACGCCCTCCAGCTCGTGCCGTCGGGAGTGCTCTACGACCACGTGATCCCGG
>JBCCTP010000302.1:0-5906 GCA_039198505.1 Actinomycetota bacterium
CCCGGATCGACTCGCCCTGGGTCTGACTCGACACACCCTTCGGAGCCTTCTCCTTGATCAACTTGTTGATCTGCTTCGCCTTGTCGGAGGAGATCCCGACCGCGATGGTCATGACCTGACGAACGGTGTTCTGGGTGGCCTCCTGGACGTCGCCGTAGTCGACACCGCGGAGTGAGACTCCACGCTTCACCAGCTTCTCCTCGACGACCGTGCGGAGTGCGTTGAGTCGGTCCTCGCTCACCGTGGCGAGCGTGATGACGAGCTCGTTCTGGTCGATGGTGGAGTTCGTGTTCTTGAAGTCGTAGCGGTTGGCGATCTCGCGTTGCGCCTGGTCGATGGCGTTGCGCACCTCCTGGCGGTCGACTTCGGACACCACGTCGAAACTGGCCATGGACGCACCGTACCGAGTCGGACCCGTGGGTCGACGGCCCGCGGCCGGTACGATCGTCGGGCCTCACACCCGGGTCGGTGTCCGAGCGGCCAAAGGAAGCAGACTGTAAATCTGCCGGCGTATGCCTTCGGAGGTTCGAATCCTCCCCGGCCCACCACGACGCATGGCACCGTGCGTCGTCGAGCGTTCGGGTGGGTGCACGGTCCGCGGCGCTCGTGATCGCACGGTCACGGTGAGTGTCGTACCCTCACCGGATGGAGGCGAGCGGAGCGGTCGCCGACCGGGCCGTTCGATGGGCCGCTGCGACGCCGTGGCGACGCGTGGTCGGGATCGCCGTGGTCTTCACCACGCTCTACGCCGGGTCGGCCGTGGCGTTCCGCGAGTTCGCCCCCGACCGCGGGTTCAGTCCGCTGTTCCCACCGGCCGGGATCATGTTCAGCCTGTTCGTCGCGGCCGGCGCCCGGTGGTTGCCGTTCGCGATCGTGGTCCGGTTCGTCACGATCCGACTCTTCTTCGCCGACGGCGACGACTCGCTGGCCAGCGATCTCGTCGAGGCGGTGTTGATCGCGACGCCCTACGCGCTGTGCGCCGAGTTCCTGCGACGTGGTCGCCTCGAACGGGCACACCCGCCCGAGTTCGCGTGGTTCAGCGCGGTCGGCGTCGTCCTCGCGCCGACGCTGGCGACGGTCGGCCTGACGCTGCAGCTCGTCGTCGTCGACGACCAAGCGTTCGGGGATGCGTTCTCCGATCTCCGAGCGTTCTGGATCGGTGACGCGCTCGCGATCGCCTCCATCACGCCGCTGACGCTCTTGCTGATGCGCTCGTTGCGCGTCGGTCGTCCCCGCTCGCGGATGCGACTGTCGACGGCCGAGCGGACCGAGTACGCGCTCATGGTGCTCGCGATCGCAGCTGCGCCGCTGGCCTCGTCGATCTTCGTCTCTCGCGGCGGACCGCCGGCGGCCGTCGTGGTGGCGACGCTGCCGCTGCTCTGGGTCGCGCTCCGTCAGGATCTGATCCAGGCTGCGATCGGGATCGTGGTGTCCGTCTTCATCGTCTCGATCGCACTGCGGCGCGCTCTGCCGTTCGACGAGCTGGTCGAGGTCCAGTACCTCCTGCTCTGCGGCACGGTCGCCGCGTTGTTCGCGGCGGCGGTCCGGCGGGCGCACGAGGACGTGACGGCCGTCCTCAGCGTCGAGCAGGGTCGCTACGCCCAGGTCGACCGTCACGCGCCGCTCTACTTCACCGAACTCGATGTCGGAGGAGATCGCCGTCGCCGCGCGGGGGAACGTCTCAGCGGTGAGCTGGCTGCGGTGCACGCCGGTGTCGAGGAACGGTGGGCCAGATTCGGTCCGTCGGTCCTCCGTCAGCGCGGCATCGTGCCGTTCGCCTGGAGCAGCGACGGGTCCGCCCCTCGTTTCTTCGATTCGATCGCCCTGCCGGTCGATTCGCCGACCGGAGACGTCGATCACGTCCTGGTCGTGACGACGGACCGGACGGAGCTCCGGCGGGCCACCGACGCCGTCCACCGCGTTCAGACACACGACGTCGAGACGGGACTCGTGAATCGCCGCGAGTTCCGTCGCCTGATCGACGAGTCGATCGATCGACCCGACGGCTCGCCGGGGGTGGCCGTCATCTCCTTCCCCGACATCGTCGACCTCGTCGACGGGTCCCGTGACGGCATCACGCCGGCGGGACTCACCGTCGATCTCGCAGAGCGGGTGGCCCGTCAGGTCGGGGATGCCGGACGGGTCGGCCGCATCGGTGACCACGTCCTCGGCGTCCTCGCGTGGGGGGTGTCGGTGGGCGCCGGCCGCCTCACGGCGATTCGTGCGCTCGCCGAAGGCGTCCTCGACGACCTCGCCGCAGCGCCGGATCCGTTGCCGCGGGTTCCCGTGTCGATCGGTGTCGCCGAGGGAGGTGCGTCGTCGCCCGACGTCCTCGCCCGCGCCGAGCTGGCGGCGCGGGCCGCGCGCGAGCTGGGCGGCGATCGCATCCTCGTGTACCACCCGGCGTTGCACGAGTCCCGACGTCGCCAGCAGGTCTCGGTCGAGGAGCTCCGCCGGGCGTGTGACCGAGGCGAGTTCGAGGTCCACTACCAGCCGATCTTCCAGTTCTCCGATCGTTCCCTCGTGGGGGTCGAGGCCCTCCTGCGTTGGCAGCACCCGACGAACGGACTGCTGTACCCCGATCGCTTCATCCGCGACGCCGAGCGCAGCGGTCTGATCGTGCGGATCGACAACCTCGTGTTGAGGCTCGTGGCCGAACAGGTGGCCGGCTGGATCGACGCGGGGACGATCGACGAACGCTTCAGCGCATCGGTCAACATCTCACCGGTCCACCTCGCCGACCCCGACCTGCTGAACGACCTCCGGGTCATCGCCGACCGCGTCGACGCGCGGCGCATCCGGCTCGAGATCACCGAATCGGCGGCCATGCGCGACCCGGAGTACACGGTCGACGTGCTGTCGTCGGTGCGGAGTCTCGGGTACACCGTGATCCTCGACGACTTCGGGACCGGGTATTCGTCGATGGCCTGGCTGCATCGGCTCCCGGCACAGATCCTCAAGATCGACCGGACGTTCGTGCGCGACCTGGCGACCGACGCCGACTCGCGGCGGATCGTCGAGGTCATGGTGTCGCTCGCCCGCGATCTCGGACTCGGCACGACGGCCGAGGGGATCGAAACCGACGAGCAGTCCCGGATCCTCGCCGAGATCGGATGCGACTACGGCCAGGGGTTCCTCCTGGGACGACCCGTGCCGGCGTCCGAACTCGTCGCAGGTCTGCGGACCACCTCCTGAGCCCGGTCTTCACCGGCGCGGCGGCGCCGTCGACCGTCGCGGCGTGCGGTCGACGCCGCCGGTCGTGATCGTGGTCAGGTCATGGGCAGGCGAGCGGTCGGGCCGGACGGTGGCCCCGCGCGCGATCAGTCGTCGACGAGGAGCTCCTCGATCGACCGGCGATTCCAGATCGGTGCGGAGAGGTGCGCGGTGGAGGTCACCGCGGCGACGGCGAGGTCGCGAGCGTCGGGTCGGCCGAGCAGGCGCGCGAGTCGCGCGAGCGTGAGATCGACGGGGCCGAACGTCGTCGACCCGCACCAGGTCCACGTCCCCCGGTACCGGTCGAGTCGCTCGATGACCTGAGCGCCGGCGGCGCGGTCACCGAGCACGACGGCGGCGTGCCCGAGGGCGAGGAGAGCGGCCGTGTACGTGTGGTCGCGCACGAGCACGCCGTCGTCGAGGCATCGAGCGATGGCCGTCCGCGACGCCGCATCGTCGCCGGCCGACGCAGCGCATGCGGCGAGCGCGGCGTGCCAGGCTCCGACCTCGGGCTGGTCCTCGGCGAGTGCGGCGGTGACCGGGGCCAGCGCAGCCTCGGTGCCCTCGGCGAGCGCGATCGCCAGTTCGGCGGCGCCGTAGACCGCAGCGACGCGATCGGGGTGGACGTTGCCGGCGAGCTCGAGTTGCCGGGCACTCGCGGTGCGGGCCGCGTCGAGGTCACCGTCGATGAGGCTCCGGTTGGCGTGGAGGTAGGCGCCCTCCCAGTGTCGGCTCCGCTCGGGCAGCGTCGACGAGACCTCCCCGATCTCGTCGGTCAGCCGGCGGAAGGCCGGGTCGCCGTCCATCACTGCGTGCGCCACCCTGAGGTGGAGCGCCTCCCAGCGGCCGGCGGCGTCATCCAACCGATCGGCGGCACCGAGGAGATCGTCGGCGATCGACCGACGGCGGTCGACGTCGTCGGGGAGCGGCAGCGACATGAACGCGAGCGGAAGGACCTCGACCAGCTCGCGGTCGCCGCATCGACGTGCCTCGGACTCCGCACGGTCGAAGACCGAGCGGAGTCGCTCGGGGTCGCTCGCGAAGCTGAGGATCATCGCCCCGGCAGCACCGACGCGAGCGGCGACCGGTGCATCAGTCGTCCGGCGGTCGTCGTCGGCACGTGCGAGGAGCTCGAAGAGCTCGAGGGCATCGGCATCCGCCGCCCCGGCCGTGGCGACCGGACCGAGACGCGCCAGTTCGAGCAGCGCCTCCGCTGCACGCTGATGGTCGCCGCGTCCGTGAGCGTCGAGCACGACGTCGCGCAGGAGCGACGGTCCCGAGGGTCGTGCCAGTGCGTGTTCCGCTCGGCCGGCGCGGATCGCGACGTCGAACCATGTCGGGGTGTGGCGCGACGCCGGGTGTCCGTCGATCGCATCGAACGCCCGTCGGAGCGCATCGGCGGCCGTGGTCGGACTGCCGTCCGCCATCGCGCGGTCGGCGAACTCGAACGACGTGTGGTGGAGTCGATCGGCGATCTCCACCGCTCGGGTGCTCGCGGGGGTGATCCCGAGGAGCTCGACGAGGAGGCGGAGGTGGCGCGATCCGCGCGCCAGCGCCGTGTCGGCCAGCTCGAGGCCGAGAACCCGGTCGATCACGTCGGCGCGGGCGGCTGCGTCGGCGGTCCGCCGGTCGCCGGGGACGCGGGCTCCGATCAGGTCGTTCGCATGATCGTGGTGGACGACGCCGATCCGCATGGCCCGGTCGACCGCATCGCCGTCGACCAGACGAGAGAGGGTGGACGGAGCGACCGGTTCGTCGAGGACCGACAGCGTGGCGACCACATCGGCGAGCGCGGCATCGGCTCGATCGTGCCGTGCAGCGACGGCGTCCGTCACGACGGACTCGCCATCCACGGGGACGAGGGTGACCGCGACGCGCTCGTCGGGCGAGGGTTCCTCCCTTCCGCACACGACGATGACCGCGGACGGCTCCGACGGGCGCATCGACGATCGTGCCCGTCGCAGGGCGAAGTCGGCGTCGGGAAGGTGATCGATCCCGTCGAGGACGACGACGGCAGGTCGGTCGCGATCCGGGTCGGTCGGCGGATCGGGCGCCACGAGCATGTGCGGCGTGCACGACACGATCGTGGCGTCGATGCCGTCGAGCCGGACGGCATCGACCACTCGCCGCAGCACCTCACGACGATGGTCGGCGGTCCCGAGCACATCGATGTTGTGATGTCGTTCGCCGACGATGGCCGTACGAACACGGTCGACGTCGGAGCGAAGTCCCGACTCGCGGTGGAGGAAACGGTCGACCGGGCCGCCGAAGGGATCGGCGAGGTAGGCGGTCGGGTCGCGGACGTCGTGATCGGCGAGCCTCATCACGTCGGCGATCCGTCGGCTCGGCTCGAGGCCGACTTCGGCGAGATGCCTCCGAAGCGTGTCCCGGGCGGCGCGGACCTGTGCCCGTCTCCCGCTCACCGCATGGGCGACCATCAGCCGCCACCACAGACGCTCGTCGGTCGGATCTGCGGTCGCGTCTCGTTCGAGCTGGTCGATGATCGAGTCGACCGCGCCGCGGCGGATCGCTGCGGGAAACCCGTCGCTCACGTCCTCCCACCGCTCGACGAACACCGCACACGACCGACGAACGTTCGGGTGGTCGGACAGACCGAGCGCCGTGCGCACGGCGTACGCATCGACCTCGTCGCCCAGCTCGACTCGGAGGTCGCCGTCGACCCGGTATCCGGC
>JBCCTP010000303.1:0-5900 GCA_039198505.1 Actinomycetota bacterium
CCGACTCCCGTGTCTCCCCCGGATCGAAGATCGCGGCCGGTGGCACGTTCACGGTCGACGTCTCCGATTACGCCGCCGAGGGTGACGTCATCTCCGTCAACCTCACGGTGGCCGGTGCGGCCGGCGTCGGGTTCGCCACGCTCTACGCATGTGGTCAGGACCAGCCGGGCACGTCGTCGCTGAACTTCTTCGGTGCGAGCCCGATCGCCAACGGTGTGATCACCGAGGTGGGTACCAGCGGCACGATCTGTGTCTTCATGTCCGAGGAGGGCCACGTCATCGTCGACGTCTTCGGCGACTTCCCGTCGACCGGCTTCACGGCGATCGGCCCCGAGCGTGCGGGCGACTCCCGTGTGTCGCCGGGGACGAAGGTCCAGGCGGGTCAGACGTTCACGGTCGACGTGTCGTCGTTCGCCTCCGCCGGCGATGCGCTCGCGGTGAACCTCACGGTGGCGGGTGCCGCCGGGATCGGATTCGCCACGATGTACGCCTGTGGTCAGGATCAGCCGGGCACGTCCTCGCTGAACTTCTTCGGCCCGAACCCGATCGCCAACGGTGTGATCACCGAGGTCGGCACCAGCGGCACGATCTGTGTGTTCATGTCCGAAGAGGGGCACGTGATCCTCGACGTCTTCGGCGAGCTCGACAGCTCGCTGTTCACGGCGATCGGCCCGTCACGCGCGGGCGACTCCCGTGTGACCCCGGGGACGAAGGTTCCGGCGGGCCAGACGTTCACGGTCGATGTGTCGTCGTTCGCCTCTGCCGGCGATGCGCTCGCGGTGAACCTCACGGTGGCCGGTGCCGCCGGCATCGGGTTCGCCACGATGTACGCCTGTGGTCAGGATCAGCCGGACACGTCGTCGCTGAACTTCTTCGGTCCGAGCCCGATCGCCAACGGTGTGATCACCGAGGTCGGGACGGGCGGAGACATCTGTGTCTTCATGTCCGAAGAGGGTCATGTGATCCTCGACGTCTTCGGCGAGGTCAGCACCGACTGACCCGTCCAGACTGGTGACGCTCGACGGGGGCGGATGGCTTCGGCCGTCCGCCCCCGTCGTCGTTGTCAGGACCGTTCGCGCGTGAGGATCGACGACGCGCGACGTCACGACGCGCCAGGTCGTCAGACCTCACGAGATCGGGCGAGAGGAGAACGTCGTGAGCGTCAGGTGGTGATCTGGCGGACGATCTCGTCGAACGCGACGTCGGCGTAGGTGAGCATCTCGTCGTCGGTGCGGTCCTGGATGGGGTGGGGCGTGAACACCCTCGCCACGGCCGAGAACCCCAGTGACGCGGCCTGCACCTCGGCGGCGTCGACGAACTCGTCGGACGCCACGAACACCGACGGGATGCCGCGGATCTCGAGATCGTTGATGTCGTGCACACTGCACGACGTGCAGCTGCCTCAATCGGCCAAGGCTTCGATCACGACCTGACACTCGGTCGCGATCTCGTGGCGCAGATCGACGGGCGCCGGCTTGGCGAAGGTCGGCTTGACGTATCGCTTCACGTCGGCTCCCACACCGCGGAGGCGCTCCTCGATCCGGTCGAGGAACACGTCGCCGCGCGGCTTCGAGATGTCGAGCAGACCGACCGTCAGACCGTCGAGACTCGCCGGACGGGCGAGGCGCTCACGCTCGACCGGGGTCTGTTCTCCGGTGGGATCGAGGATCGTCGTCATCGCCAGAGTCTGGCAGCTCGCCCGAGTGCGCAGCGGGCCGAGTCGGCCGCCGGTCGAGATCGACGCCGGAGCGACCGATCGTTCAGGCGTACTCGTTGGTCGTCCGAGCGGTCTGACCCCGCACGATGCGACGCACCCGGTTGCGCGCTCCGGCCGGGACGCGCGGCATCGCGGTCCGTCCGAGCCACCAGTACGCCGACCAGGCTGCGTGGCGCACCGACCCCATCTCGGGCCACACGTGTGGGTAGTCGACCTCGACGAGGCCGAACCCGGCCTTCTCCCGGCCGGCCTCGGCCGACACGTCGTGCGCGTCGCCGGGGACGAGCTCGGTGAGATCGGCCCACATCTTCGCCATGGAGCGGTTGAGGCGGATGTCGTCGAGCACCACGTACGTCGGCTTCAGGCGGTTCCCGTACACGGCGACGTTTTCGAAGGCCTGGCGGTAGTCGTGACCCGAGTCGACGAAGAGGAGGTCGATGTGCTGGTCGAAGTGGTCGACGACGCCGTCGACCGTCGAGCGCGCGAGTGAGTCGGAGATGACCCGATGCACGTGCGGGAAGTCGGCGAAGCCGGCGTCGTTGCGCCGCACGACGTCGACCGTGGCGATCTGGACGTCGTGGCGATCCGCCGCGGGGTCGACGCCGAGCGCCATCGACATCGTGGCGCCGCCGTGGAACGTGCCGATCTCGAGGATCCGAGTCGCGCCGGTCACGCGGACGAGGCCGGCCAGGAGGTGGTAGTAGGGCGGAGTCGGCGCGTCGTGATTCGACCGGTACCGGCATGCCGAGAGGTCGATGCCTCGGCCGACCTCGACGATCTCGGCGAGGTCGACGCTGCGCAGCGTGCCCGGATCCATGGTCACCTCATCGTCCCGTCCCCGGCGTCACCGCCGCACCACACGGGTGACGGGATGCGATCCCTTCTCACCGTTGACCCATCCGCCGATGATCTGCGAGAACAGTCCGGCACCGCCGCCGGCGTAGGCGAGCATCAGACCGCCGGGCCGGAACTTCGGGAGCGCCGGCGCCTCCGCCATCGTCTCGGGAATTCCCTCGGCGACGCCACCCGCTCCTCGCACCAGCTCCGATCCGGGCCGAACGAGGTGCTCGGAGATCGCCTCGACGATCTTCTCCCGGCCCCATCCGGCCTCGGCGAAGACTCGGGCGTGCTCGGGGCCCATCACGAGGATGGCGTCGAACATGATGATCAGCTTGGGGTGCTGGAGACCGACGAGCCGCATCGCCAGCGACGCGGCGAGTGACTCGGGCGTGCGTGACAGCTGGTCGACCACGCCGTGGGCGCCCTCGCCGGCGAAGACCGTGAGGGCGTCGGTGCCCGGCTCCACGCCGAACTCGGATGCCAGGGTGCCGAACGGGCTCGCGTCGTCGGCCTCGGCGAAGCAGAACGACAGCTTGCCGGGGTTGCCGTGCGTGGCCCGGTCGACCTCGCCGGGTCTCCCACCTCCCACGTTGCGGACGACCAGCTGAAGCGCTCGCCCGATGGTGGAGTTCGCACGGTTGCCCTGACCGAGTGCGTTCTTGCCCGAGTTCATGCCGATCGCGCGGGTGCCCGGCCCGCTGCACACGATCACCGGTGAGACGGGCATCGTCGTGGCCAACAGACCGTGCATGTTGAACTCGTCGGTGCAGACCGCTTCGACCGCGGTGATCACCCAGGGCAGGTACTCGGGGCGACACCCGGCCATGACCGCGGCGATGGCGACCTTCTCGACCGTGACGTCGACCAGATCGGGTGGGACGGTCGCGACGATGTCGTCGGGCGCTCGCGTCGTCCCCTCCAGCATGGCGAGCACCCGCTCCTCGGTCGGCGGGACCACCGGGAGACCGTCGGTCCACCCGCGTGTGAACATCATCTCCATCGGGTCCTCGGCGTCGGCCACCTCGATGCGCCGACTGCGCAGCACGTCGCTCCCGAACCGGGCGCGGAGCTCGTCGACGAGGTCGGGATCGACGGACAGCGATCCGCATCCCGGACGCATCACCGGGAGATCGACACCCAAGTCGGTGACGCCCGTCAGTTCCTCCCAGGCCGGACGCGACCAGCCCACGGTGCGTTCGACCTCGGCGCCGTCCTCGACACGGATCACCGTCGGCACGGTCTCGATGTCGTGGTGCCAGCTCACCCGCAGGTCGGTGTCGTCGAGCGCGGCCGGCTCACCGGGGAACGTGGTGTCGTCCTGGGTGTAGATCGTGAGCTCGGCAGCGACCGCCAGCTGACGCAGCACCGGAACGACCGTCTGGCAGGTCTGGCAGTCGCGCTTCACGACGACCACGATCCCGTCCGGGAGGAGCGGAGTGTCCGACATGGTGCGACGGTATCGAGCCGGGCAGGCCGGTGGAAGACCGGACGGTGGGTGCCGCCGAGGTGCGGCCGGCGAGCATTCCCCTGGTCCTCTCCGCGAAACGTCGACCGACGTCACACGCCGCCGCCTTTTTCACGAGAGCACGTGCGACCTAGATTTCGTACATCGGGGGTTCATCGGAGTTCACGTCCGCGGCGGGGTGCGGAGCGATGGCGGTCACCTTTCACGGTGTCCGTGGGTCCACGCCGTGCCACGGCGACGACATCGTGAAGTACGGGGGCAACACCTCGTGTGTGTCGTTGTCGATCCCGGGGTGTGATCCGATCGTCTTCGATCTCGGTACGGGCTTGCGGTACTTCGGATCGTCCTGTGAGAGCCGCCCGTTCCGTGGCACGTGCCTGCTGAGTCATCTGCACTGGGACCACATCCAGGGCCTGCCGTTCTTCACGCCGTTGCTCACGCCCGACGCCCACCTCGACGTGTACGCGCCGCGACCCACGCCCGAACGGTCGGTCGAGGACGTGTTCACCGACACGATCAAGCCTCCGCTGTTCCCCGTCGACCTCGAGCGGCTTCCGGGCGTTCTCGGGTTCCACGAGGTGCTCGACGACGACTTCGAACTCGCACCCGGGGTGCACGTCCGGTCGCGGTCGATCCCCCACGTCGGGGTCACCGTCGGATACCGCGTCGAATGGGAAGGCCACTCGGTGGCGTACCTCAGCGACCACCAGATGCCGTGCGACGGATCGTTCTCCGCAACGCAGGGGGCCGTCGATCTGACCGAGGGCGTCGACCTCCTGATCCACGACGCGCAGTACACCCCCGAGGAATTCGAGGGGAAGTGCGACTGGGGCCACTGCACCGTCGACTACGCCGTGTGGTTCGCGAGCGAGGTCGGCGCCAAGCGACTGGCGCTGTTCCACCACGATCCGAGCCACGACGACGAGACGCTCGATCGGCTCACCGAAGAGGCCGCCGTGGTCGGGATGCGTGGTGGCGTCGAGGTGTTCGCCGCCCGCGAGGGCCGAACCGTCGCCGTGTCGCTCTGATCTGTCCGGTTCCGCCCGGGCCAGATCCGGACAGCCGAGGGGCACACTGGGTCCCGTGGACACCGCTGCGTTGATCGCCCGTGTCGTGGTCGGCGTGGCGTTCGTCGTCGCAGGTGGTTCGAAGCTCGCGATGGGCGCCGAGTGGCCGGCTCAGGCGCAGTCGCTCGGTGCGCCGTCGTGGACGATTCGTCCGCTCCCGTGGATCGAGCTCGTCCTCGGCGCAGCGCTCGTCGTCGGTCTGGGCGGTCCTCTCGTCGCCGGCGCGGCGTTGGCGCTGCTCGTGGCGTTCACCGCGCTGTTGGTCGACAACCTGCGGCGAGGCCGCCGTCCGCCCTGCGCGTGTTTCGGCGCGTGGTCGTCGGCGCCGATCGGCTGGACCCACGTGGCGCGGAACGCTGCACTCGCCGCAGCCGCCGCCGTGGCGATCGCCGCCTGATTCGCCGGTCGCTCGGTCGGAGTCAGGTGAGCGTGGCGAGGAGGAACGACAGCGTGCGCGCCTCGTCGCGCCAGGCGTCGTACCGGCCGCTCGGCCCGCCGTGGCCGGCGCCCATCTCGGTGCGCAACAGGATCGGCTGGCCGCCGGTGTCGACGTCGCGGAGGCGAGCGACCCACTTCGCCGGCTCGTGGACGCTGACCCTCGGATCGTTGAGACCGGCTGACGCGTAGATCGCCGGGTAGTCGGCGCCGACCGTGTTGTCGTAGGGGGAGTAGGCCGCCATCGCCGAGGCGTACGGCTCGGCGCGGGGGTCGCCCCACTCCTCCCATTCGGTGACGGTGAGCGGAAGCGTCTCGTCGCTCATCGTGTTGACGATGTCGACGAACGGAACCTCGGCGACCGCCGATGCGAACA
>JBCCTP010000304.1:0-5875 GCA_039198505.1 Actinomycetota bacterium
CGGAGCGCTGCCCGTGCCAGGATTCGAACCGGCCGCGGACACGTCGCACAGCCTGGTGATCGCCGAGCCGGGAGGACGTCCGATCACCTCCGACGACCGTCGGATCGCCGTCGGACCCGAGGGAGGGTGGAGTGACGCAGAGTTATCCGCGACCACAGAGCGTGTCGGAATCGGCGAAAACATCCTGCGAATCGAGACTGCGGTCCTCGCCATAGCGGCACTCTCAGTGGTTTCGAACCACTGATTGACGCTTTTTCCGAAAACGGGGTACAGTTTCCAGGACCGAACGTGCGCACACCGCACTGACTCATCTGGAGACCTTCAACGATGACGACACTCGACGAAGAAGCACCATCCGCCTACAGCCGTCAGGTGGGTGAGCGACTGCGTGTCATCCGCAAGCAGAAGCGCTTCTCATTGCAGGAGGTCGAGGCCCAGTCCGACCAGGAGTTCAAGGCGTCGGTGCTCGGTGCCTACGAGCGGGGCGAGCGGGCACTGTCGGTGCCACGACTCGACCGGCTCGCCCAGTTCTACAACGTGCCGATCGAACAGCTGTTGCCTCGTGAGGTCTCGTCGTCGGAACTCGTGGCGCTCGAAGGAGCGGTCAGCCAGAAGCTGGCGATCGATGTGTCGAAACTGATGCAGCTCAGCGGAACGCCGTTCGAGATGCTCGCCCGGTACCTCAAGCTCATCCAGGTGCAACGCCAGGACTTCAACGGCCGGGTCATCACCGTCCGCAACGACGACATCCGGGCCATCGCGGCGATGCTCGACGTGCCCGTCGACCAGGTCGGCGACCGCCTGGCCGCACTCGACCTGCTCTTCACCCCGGCCTGAGCCGGCCGGGCGCCGAGAGGCCGGTCGTCCGCCCGTCGACCCCCGGCGCCCGTAGCGTGAGTCCATGAGCTCACCGTTCGGGGTGTACCTCCACATCCCGTTCTGTGCGAGCAAATGCGACTACTGCGCTTTCGCCACGTGGACCGACCGACATCATCTGGTCGACGACTACCTGGCGGCTCTGCTCGACGATCTCCGTCGGGCAACGGGTGAGGGGATGCCGGCGGCATCGACCGTGTTCGTGGGTGGTGGGACCCCGACTCAGGTTCCCGCCGAACGACTCGCTGAGGTGATCGCAGCGATCCCGACGCGTCCGGGTGCCGAGGTGACCGTCGAGTGCAACCCCGACGACGTCGACGTCGAGCTGCTCGCGGCGTTCCGATCGGGTGGCGTCAACCGGGTGAGCATCGGCGTGCAATCGATGAGTCCGCACGTGCTCGCCACGCTCGGACGTACCCACGATCCCGAGTCCGTCGAGCGAGCCGTCGCCGCCGTTCGGGAGGTCGAGCTCCCGAGCTTCAACCTCGACCTCATCTACGGCGGTGCCGGCGAGACCCTCCATGACTGGACCACCACGGTCGAGGCGACACTGCGGCTCGATCCGCCGCACGTCTCGGCGTACGGCCTCACCGTCGAGCCCGGGACCGCGCTCGCCCTCGATCCGGAGCGTCACCCCGACGACGACCATCAGGCCGACGAGTACGAGATCGCTGACGACCTGCTGACCCGCGCGGGGCTCGACAACTACGAGATCTCCAACTGGGCGCGGCCCGGACATGAGTCCGCCCACAACCGTCTCTACTGGGGCCAGCACGACTACCGCGGGTTCGGGTGTGCGGCTCACTCGCACGCCGCGGGCCGCCGCTGGTGGAACGTCCGGACGCCCGAGCGGTACATCGACCTCGTGCGTCGCGGTGGGTCGACCGAGGCGGCAGGCGAGACGCTCGACGGCGCCGTGCGACGCCTCGAGGGTCGTCAGCTGGCGCTGCGGATGCGGGAGGGTGTCGAGTCCGAGGCGTTCGACGGGCCCGACCTCGAACTGCTCGACGGGCTCGTGGAACCGCATCCCGACCTCGGCGAGCGTGTCGTGCTCACCCGGCGTGGACGCCTGCTGGCGAACGAGATCTCCACCAGGTTGCGGGCCGACTGAGCGGGTGCTGAGCGGGTGGTGCGTCGCCGACCGGCTGGTAGCGTACGACGCCCACGAGGGCGCATAGCTCAGTTGGTTTAGAGTACTTGCATGACACGCAAGGGGTCGGGGGTTCGAATCCCTCTGTGCCCACTCGTCGGATCCCCGGGAGGCGCCGCCGCCCGGGGATCTTCGCATTTCGGACGCCGTTCCCGTTCGGATTCCGCGGCCTGATGGAGCGATTCCGCTCGGTCGACGACGTCGCCGCCGACGATGCGCTCATCGAGTCCCTGCAACGCGACGGTGCCGCCGTGATGGACGGATGGTGGGAGCGCTTCTCGGGTCCGATCGCTGCGGTGCTCTCCCGACGCGACGGCGGCACCGAGGTGTCGGAGACGGCGGTCCACCAACCGCTCGAGGAGCTCCGTGCGCGACGCGCCGAGCTCCGGGCCGGCGTCGACCCGTCGCCACTCCTCTTGTCGCTCACGGTCGCGTCGGCGGGTGGCGACGTGACGGTGTCGCCCGACGACCAGTGGATCTGGATGGTCCGGTCGTGTCTCGACTCGCTGCCCCCGCCACGTCGGGCGATCGCCCGACGCCGGTGGTTGGACGGGTCCGACGCGCAGCAGATCGCCGACGAGCTGGCGCGCGACCCGATCGGGATCAACGACGAACTCGGGCGGGTGGGCCGACGACTCGACTCGCAGCTGGGTCTGCCGGGCTCCGTGCTGTCCGAGCTGCTGATCGACCCGGCCACGTGGGCCGAGGCCTCGGCCTCGGTCGGGGATCGCCCGGTCGCCGAGGCGCCGTCCGTCTCCGACTCGACCGACGACGCGACCGGTGACCCGGCCGGCGCCGCTGATCTCGCCGACGTGCCGGCGGGGCTCGGTCGGGGTGCGCCGGGTGAGGTCGACGCCCGTCGACGGCTGGTCGGTGAGGGACAGGTCGTCACCGCCGCGCCGCCCGTCGTTCCGGTCGAGGAGACCGAGTCGTCACGTCCGACGCCATCGACGGGTCGGTTCGGACGCATCGGCCTTCTCCTCGGCGGTGCGGCGCTCGCGATCGTCGTGCTCTTCGTGCTGCTCGTCGCCCTCAGCGCGGGTGACGAACTCGAACGGACCGAGGTCGCCTCCGTCGACCTGACGCCGACCGGACTGGTCGACGACGTCGAGGGGTCGCTCACGATCAGCTCGTCGGACCTGGGCGTCACGTACGAGCTCGACCTGTCGCCGCTTCCCGAACTCCCCGACGATGGGTCGGTCTACCGCGTGGTGCTCGCGCTCGACGACGGGTCGTTCGAGTCGGTGGCCAGCTTCCTGCAGGGCGGGTCGTTCGATGCCGTCTCGGCCACCCCGCTGGGATCGGTCGACGAGCTGCGCATCGTCGACGGTGATCGAGGATCGCGTGACGGCGCCGACCTCGACGGATCCCGCGTCCTGCTGCGCTCCGACGTGAGTGCCGCCGTCATGCCGTGACCGGCGGACGCCGTGGCGGAACCCGTCAGCGGGGCTCGCGGGGGAGCCCCAGAACCCGTTCGCCGAGGATGTTCCTCATGATGTCGGACGTGCCGCCCATGATCGTGTACGCCGGGCCGTAGGCCAATCCGCGAGCCACGTCGTCCCACAGCGTGGCCTCGGGTCCGATGACCCGCGCGACGAAGTCCGAGACGACCTGCTCGTGCTCGGTGCAGAAGCACTTCGTGGCCGCCGAGAACCCGGCGGGCGCCTGGCGGAGCACCTCGCGGGTCACGAGGATCCGGCCGAGCCGGTATCCCGACTCGATCCGCGCCATCTCCTGGCGAACCCGGGGGTCCGACGTGTCGGCCCGCTCCTTCGCCATCTCGTACAGCGCCTGGTTCGACACGAGTCGGTCGATACCACCCCGCTCGTGTTCGAGCTGGGCCATGGTCTGCTTGAACGCATTGCCCTCGACGCCGACGAGATTGACCGCGGGGACGCGGACGTCGGAGAACCAGACCTCGCAGAAGTGGCGGTTGGTCGTGAGGTCGGTGATGGGGCGGACCTCGATGCCCGGCGTGTCCATCGGGACGATCAGCTCGCTGATGCCCTGGTGCGGCTTGCCGGACGCATCGGTGCGGCAGATGAGGTAGCAGTAGTCGGCGTCGGCACCGAACGAGGTCCAGATCTTCTGGCCGTTGACGACGAAGTCGTCGCCATCGCGGATGGCCGACGTCTGCAGTGAGGCGAGGTCGGACCCCGAATCGGGCTCGGACATGCCGATGCACCACGTGGTCTCACCCGACAGGATCCCGGGAAGGAACTCGGCGCGCTGGTCGTCGGTGCCGAACTTGATGAGGGTGGGGCCCATCTGGCGATCGGCGAACCACATGGCGGCGATGGGGGCTCCGGCGGCGATGAGTTCTTCGCCCACGATGAGCCGCTCGATGTCGGGGCGTCCGCCGCCACCGTGTTCGATCGGCCAGGTCATCCCGATCCAGCCGTGAGCGGCCATCTCCTTCGCGAAGTCCTTCGAGAAGCCGTTGATCCACGAATCGTTGTGGCGGCCGTAGCGCTCGACGGCCTCGGTGGCGACCTTGCGCGCCCGCTCCCGGAGCTCGATCTGTTCGGCCGACCACGCGAAGTCCATGACGTCACAGTACGCCGCGGTGCGAATTCACGCCGTGTGCTGCGGGTTCGCTACGGTGGAAGACAAGTTCAAGACAAGTCGCACGTCGCTCGCCCCGTCGACACGACCGGCTTGTCGCCCCGTCCGCCCCCTGCGTCCGCCGCCGTTCTCGCCCGACATCGCCCGAACCGCCCGAGGAGTCACCATGACCGAGTCGACCATCATCTACACGATCACCGACGAGGCGCCCGCCCTCGCCACTCGCTCGTTCCTGCCGATCATCGAGGCGTTCGGCGGGGCCGTCGGCGTCGAGGTCGACACCCGTGACATCTCGCTCGCCGGTCGCATCATCGCCACCTTCCCCGAGAACCTCCGCGACGACCAGCGCATCGGCGACGCGCTCGCCGAACTCGGTGAGATCGCGCTCACGCCCGGGGCCAACATCATCAAGCTGCCCAACATCTCCGCGTCGATCCCGCAGCTCCGGGCAGCCATCAAGGAGCTGCAGGACCAGGGGTACGACGTGCCCGACTACCCCGACGAGGCGTCGACGCCCGCCGAGGAGGAGATCAAGCAGCGGTACGGGACGGTGCTCGGCTCCGCCGTCAACCCGGTGTTGCGCCAGGGCAACTCCGACCGTCGAGCGCCCAAGGCGGTGAAGGAGTACGCGAAGGCCAACCCGCATCGGATGGGTGCGTGGTCCTCCGACTCGCAGACGCACGTGGCCACCATGGGTGCCGACGACTTCCGGTCAAACGAGCAGTCGCTGACGGTGTCGGGCGATGGAACCATGCGGATCGAGTTCGTGTCGGCGGCCGGCGACGTCGCCGTGCTCAAGGACTCGGTGCCGGTGCTCGACGGCGAGGTCGTCGACTCATCGGTGATGCGCGTCGGGCCTCTGCGCGCGTTCCTCGCCGCCCAGATCGCCGAGGCCCGTGAGCAGGGTGTGCTCTTCTCGCTGCACATGAAGGCGACCATGATGAAGGTCTCCGACCCGATCATCTTCGGTCACGCGGTCGAGGTCTTCTTCGCCGACGTGTTCGAGAAGCACGGTGATGCGCTGCGAGCCGCCGGAGCGAACCCGCGCGACGGTTGGGGCGACGTGCTCGCCGCCATCGACTCGATGCCCGCGGCCGACAAGGCCGAGGTCGAGGCCACGATCGAGGCGGCCGTGGCCGACCTGCCCGACGTCGCCAGGGTCGACTCCGATCGCGGGATCACCAACCTGCACGTGCCGAGTGACGTCATCATCGACGCGTCGATGCCGGCGATGATCCGCGACTCGGGGAAGATGTGGAACAAGGACGGCGAGCGCCAGGACGC
>JBCCTP010000305.1:0-5854 GCA_039198505.1 Actinomycetota bacterium
CGCTGGACCGTCGATGTCGGAGCTCAGGTTCCGCACGCCGCCCTGCGGACGTACGTCATGGGCGACCGCGGCGCCGACAGCGAGTCGCTCGCGACACCCGACGAGATCGGCGAGATGCGTCGACTGACCGAGTCGGCCGTTCGCGCCGGTGCGCTCGGGTTCACCACCTCTCGCACGTGGGCTCACCGCACCGCCACCGGTGAGTCGATCGGAACGCTGAAGGCGACCGCCGACGAGGTCGTCGGCGTGGCCCAGGGTCTCTGCGACGCCGGAACCGGTGTGGTCCAGCTGATCTCCGACGTCTACCAGTCGACCGACGACGACCTCGTCGCCCACGAGCTCGATCTCCTCGGTCGGATCGTCGACGAGGTCGGTCGCCCGATGAGCTTCACCGTGCAGCAGAACGACGAGGCCCCCGATCGGTGGCGCGATCTGCTCGGGCACATCGAGCGGTGGTCGGAGTCCGCCGACGTGCGAGCACAGGTCGCCGTCCGACCCATCGGCGTGCTGCTCGGCCTCGCCGCCACGATGAACCCGCTTCGTCGGTGCCCGACGTACAAGCCGCTGCACGCGCTGCCGGTCGACGAGCGCACGGCGGCGCTGCGCGATCCCGGTGTCCGGGAACGCATCCTCGACGAACACCGGGCGATCGAGGTCCGCGACTTCCCCGGCCTCATGCACCGCGGCTTCGATCGGATGTACCCGCTCGGAGATCGCCCGGACTACGAACCCACACCCGCCGACAGCGTCGCCGGACTCGCCGAGTCGACGGGACGAGCGCCCGAGGACGTCATGTACGACCTCCTCCTCGAGAACGACGGTGCCCGTCTGTTGTACGTGCCACTCATGAACTACGCGTACGGGTCGCTCGACGACGTTCGAGAGATGATCGAGTCGCCCCACTCGATGTTCGGGCTCAGTGACGCCGGGGCCCACTGCAACGCCATCTCCGACGGCACGTTCCCCACCACGGCCATCGCCCACTGGACCCGCGACCGGCCCGCCGGCCGCCTCGACCTCGAAGGCACCGTGCACCAGCAGACACAGCGCACCGCTGCGCATGTCGGGTGGAACGATCGTGGCGTGATCGCGCCGGGATACCTCGCCGACGTCAACGTGATCGACCACGATCGGATCGGCGTCCGCGCCCCGGAGCTCATCGCCGATCTGCCGGCGGGTGGGACGCGGCTGATGCAGCGCGCCGACGGATACGTCGCCACCCTCAAGCGCGGTCGCCGCATCGCGGTCGAGGGCGAGCTCACCGGCGAGCGGCCGGGTCGACTGCAGCGGGGCGCGCGACCGGCGCCGGCCAGCGGGGGCTGACGTGGTCGGAACGACGTGCCGGGCCTGACGTCCGACGAGGCGTCCGCCTTCCTCGACGAGCCGGGACACCTCCTCCGGCTCGGCACGAACGGCATCGACGGGATCCCGCGCGTCGTGCCGATCTGGTTCATCCATCGTGACGGAGCGATCTGGTTCACGCCGCGAGCCCGATCGGCCTGGCTCGACGATCTCCGCGCCGACGCAGGCGTGTGCGCCACCATCGACGAGTCGTCCGGCGCGCTGCGCAAAGTGATCGCTCGCGGCCGCGCCGAGCTGGTGCACGATCTCGGCTCCGATGACGCGTGGCGTGATCTGTACCGCGACATCGCCACCCGGTACGTGCCGGAGCGGTTCGCCGACGCGTATCTCGCCGACACGATCGACGAACCCCGCGCCCTCTTCCGGTTGACGCTCGACGACTGCGAGGTCTCGACCTGGCGGATGCCGGTCGAGGAGGGTGAGGACCGCCTCGCCGTGTGGAGCCGCCGGTACTACCACCGCTGACCGCGCCGGCCGGACACGTCGGATCGTGCGCCGCACTCACCGACATCGGGACGCGCCGGGTGCATGCGATCAGGTCGTGGAGCCCATCGTCGGCGGTGAACCGAGTGCCGCCGGCCCACGCGGGTTGCCGCGTGCCGCCTTGTCCTCGTACGCGACGAGGTCGGCTGCGGTGATCATCTCCTCGAGGTCGATCCCATCCGTCGATCGCTCGGACGCGACGGCGCCGACGCTCAGCAGCAGGTCGACCTCGGAGGCGGTGTGCGTCGAATGTCGATGCTCGATGTGGACCCGTCCGGCGACCGATCGCACCCGATCGACGACGATGGCGGTGTCGATCGGTCGGTCGGAGGCCAACACGATCACGAACTCGTCGCCGCCCGATCGGATCACCCAGCCGTCCGTCGCGAGTCCGTCGCCCACGAGGTCGTCGACTCTCGCCCGCAGTCGCCGGACGGTCTCTCGCAGCACCTCGTCACCGACAGCGTGACCCCAGCTGTCGTTGACCAACTTGAACCGGTCGAGGTCGGTGACGGCCACCACGCTGTGCCGTCGAGCGGCGAGTCCTCGGCGAAGCGTCGCCGAATCGAGGAGACGCCGATTCCACGCTCCGGTCAGCGGATCGGTCACCGCATCGACGGACAGCGCTCGCAGACGGCGGACCACAGCGATCGCGGCCGGGACGAGCGCAACCACGGCGAGGAGCGCCAGCATCGCCGCGATGACGCGGCGCACGCTGACGTCGCCGTCGAGCGACTCGACGTCTGCAGCTCGCTCGGCGGCGGCGACGCGGTCGTCGGCCCGGATCGCCGACCGGAGGTCGTCGGCGACCACGCCGGCGTCGGCGAAGACCACCGACAGGTCGTGAGGAGCTCCGTCGACGATGCCGTTCGCGGCGTTCTCCGTCCACCACAGATCGATGTCCCAGAGTCGACTCGCGGCGTCGCTGGAGTAGCTCTCGGAGAGTTCGACGATCTGTGTCACCTCGGCAGCCGTGTCCGACTCCTCCGACGAGCCGTCGTCGACGGACTCCGGGAGGAACGGGTCGGCGAACGGGTGATCGCGGTCGCCGACCAGCCATCCCGGAACCTCGACGGCGAACTCCGCCTGCTCGGCGACGTAGGTGCGCGCCCAATCGGGCACGTCGTCGAGTCGCGGCTGGAGGAGGGCGACCGCCGGGTCGACCGCGACGAGCTGTGGGGCGACACCGAGGTACACGCTGCCGTCGTCATCGACCTCGACCGCGCTCCAGTGCACCAGATCGGTGGTCTGCAGATCGTCGGCTCCGGAGGCGGTGAGGTCGCGGATCTCGGTGGCGAGACCCACGGCATCCTCGCCGACGTCGGGGTCGGCGGCCAGCGAGTCGAGCTGATCGAGGAGCTCGTCGCGGCGAGACGCGAGCTCGCCCCAGTCGACCGGTTCGACGTCGTCGTCGACGAGGCCGGCGACGCCGTCGACGACGACATCGAAGTGACTCCACGCGAGCTCGTCGACGAGCCCCTGGAGCTGCGCACCCGCCTCGGCGGCTCGGACAGCATCGCGCTGCTCGGCGAGATCGTCGGCCGAGCGAAGCATCGCGACGGCACCGGCGCCGAGACCCGCCGCGGCGAGCGAGCCGACCGCGACGGAGACCATCAGTCCGCGTGTGCGAACCGCTCGGTTCGACCCCGACGGCGGCTGGTGCGACATCACCGATGTCTATCGGTCCCGGTCGAGTGGGTGGTGATTCGCCTTGACCGTTCCGTGAGGGAACACGCTCCGAAGTACGGTCCGCGGCGGAGGTGATGTGCCGTGTACGCACCACAGATCGCTGAGACGGATCCCGACCGGCCGTGCTTCGTGATGGCGTCGACGGGGGAGACCGTCACGTACGGGGAGTTCGAGGCCCGGGCGAATCGGTTCGCCCACCTGCTCCGTGACCACGGGCTCCGACGGCTCGATCACTACTCGATCTTCATGGAGAACGACCCGCGGTACCTCGAGGCCTGCGGTGCCGGCGAGCGGGCCGGCCTCTACTACACCTGCGTCAACTCTCACCTCACGGCCGACGAACTCGCGTACATCCTGACCAACAGCGAGTCCCGCGTGCTCGTCGCGTCGCGGGCTCTCTGCGACACAGCGCTCGACGCCGTCGCCCAGTCGCCGGGAATCGAACTCGTGCTCGTGGTCGACAAGCCCGACGGCGTCGGCGACGCGCTCGACGTGCCGGTCCTCGACTTCGTGGCTGCGACGGAACCCTTCCCCGCCACTCCGATCGCCGACGAACGTCTCGGCACGCCGATGCTCTACTCGTCGGGGACCACCGGCCGGCCGAAGGGGATCGTGCGCGATCTCCCCGACGTGCCGCCGAGCGATCAGCTCCCGCTGTTCCACTTCCTCATCCAGCTGTGGCGATATCGCGATGGGATGCGGTACCTGTCCCCGGCGCCGCTGTACCACTCGGCGCCGCAGGCGGCCGTCGGGCTCACCGTCCGCATGGGTGGTACCGCGGTGATCATGGAGCGGTTCGACCCCGAGACGTACCTCGAACTGATCGAACGGCACCAGATCACGCACAGCCAACTCGTGCCCACCATGTTCAGCCGCATGCTCAAGCTGCCCGAGGAGGCGCGCACCCGCCACGACCTGTCGTCGCTCGAGATCGCGGTCCACGCCGCGGCTCCGTGTCCGGTGCAGGTGAAGGAGCAGATGATCGACTGGTGGGGTCCGATCATCCACGAGTACTACGGGGCGACCGAGGCGATCGGCTTCTCCGCCTGTGACTCCGAGGAGTGGCTGGCCCACAAGGGCACGGTCGGCAAGGTCATCGTGGGCACCCTCCACGTGCTCGACGAGGAGGGCCAGCCGTGCGTGACGGGTGAGCCGGGCACGTTGTGGTTCGAGCCGCCGACGAGCCTGTCGTACTTCAACGATGACGAGAAGACCGCCGAGTCGACCATGGTCGACCCGAACGTGGCCGACGTCCCGCTCGCCACGACCGGGGACGTGGGCTACGTCGACGAGGACGGCTACCTCTATCTCACCGACCGGCGGACCTTCATGATCATCTCGGGAGGGGTCAACATCTATCCGCAGGAGACCGAGGACCTGCTGATCACGCACCCGAAGGTCGCCGACGCAGCGGTCTTCGGGGTCCCCAACGTCGACCTCGGTGAGGAGGTGAAGGCGGTGGTGCAGCCGATGCCCGACATCGCCCACGACGACGCCCTCCGGACGGAGCTGATGCAGTTCTGCCTCGACCACCTCTCCAAGCAGAAGTGCCCCCGGTCGATCGATTTCGACCCTGAGTTGCCGCGCCTGCCCACGGGCAAGCTCTACAAGCGGGTGCTCCGGGACCGGTACTGGGGCGACGGCGCGTCGCGCATCGTGTCGACCTGATGGCGCTCTCGATCGACGATCGGAGCCGCTCCCCGGTGGTCGTCGCGTCGATCGACGACGGCAAGGCGAACGCTCTCGACCTGGCCACGATCGTCGGGATCCACGGGGTGGTCGGCGACCTCGGCGACCACCAGGCGCTCGTGCTGACCGGCCGCGACGGGATGTTCAGCGGCGGGCTCGATCTCGGTGTGCTCGCCGCCGGCGGTCAGGCGGCGGACGAGTTGCTGGCGACCATGGGTCGTCTGCTCGTCGCCATGCTCCGATCGCGACGGCCGATCGTCGTCGCCGCGGACGGCCACGCCGTCGCAGCCGGCGCCATGCTGATGCTGGCCGCCGATCACGCCGTGGTCACGGATCGCCCCGCGAACTACGGGTTCGCCGAGGTTCCGAACGGCATGTCGCTCCCGACCGGCGTCGTCGAGTTGATCGCGGAGCGGGCGGCACCGACCGCCGCGCTTCGGCTCGCGGCCCACGGACACCTCGCCGGCCCGGTCGAGGCTGTGGAGCTCGGTCTCGCCGACCGCGTCGTTGCGGTCGACGATCTGATCGACGTGTCGGTCGAGGTGGCCGCCGGGTTGGCGTCCCTCCCGGTCGAGGCGTACGCCGAGACGAAGCGGCGCGTCACCCGTCGACTCGTCGAACGGATGACCGC
>JBCCTP010000306.1:0-5833 GCA_039198505.1 Actinomycetota bacterium
GTCCACCAGTGGCCCGGCCGCTCGGCGCGATGCCGCTCGATGCGTTCGCTCATGTCGTCGTCGCCCGACGTGGCGGTCGCGATGTACACGACGCCGCCCACGAGGTCGGCGAGCGTCGCCGGAGGCGGCTCGGTCTCGGGGTCGGGTCGGTCGTGGCCGGCGTCGAAGCGACGACCGAGTTCGACGGCCAGCGAGGACTTGCCACTTCGTGCACCGCCGACCAGCAGCGTCAGCGCCATGATCCGATCCTGACAGGCTCAGTCGTCGATCGGGCGCATCAGTAATCGATACCGCGCATCGCCCGGATGCCCTGCGTGTACGCGTGCTTGATTTCGGTCATCTCCGTGACCGTGTCGGCGAGTTCGATCAGCTCGCTCGGAGCGTCACGGCCCGTCACGATGACGTTGACGTGCGAGGGTCGGTCGCGGATCGGGCCGACGATCTCGTCGACCGGGATCCAGCCGAACGACGCCAGGTACGTCAGCTCGTCGAAGATCAGGAGCTGGTGGTCTCCGGCGGCCATGAGCGCACACGCGGCCTCCCAGCCGTCGCGGGCGTGGGCGATGTCGTTCGACATGTCGTTCGAGTCCCAGGTGAAGCCGTCGCCGAAGGCGTGCCAGTCGACGCCGAGCTGCCGGCCGACCTTCTCCTCGCCGACGCTCCAGTCGCCCGACTTGATGAACTGCACGACCGCGACGTTCCAACCCCGGGCGACACCGCGGACCATCATCCCGAACGCGGACGACGACTTGCCCTTGCCGTCGCCGGTGTTGACCACGAGCAACGAGTCGGCTCGCCGGAGGCCGTCGGGCCGCGGATCCTCGGTCGGAGCGGTGTCTGTCACGGTGTCGGTCGCGGGATCGGCGTCGTCGCTCATGGAACGCGGGAGGCTAGGCACCCGCCACTACGATGTCGAACCGTTCGTCGACGCAGCGAAGTCCGGTGAGACTCCGGCGCTGTCCCGCAACGGTGGTCCCGGTTCGTCCGGGCGAGTCCGGTCGCCTGGGTCGGCGACGCGACAACATCCCTCGAGGCAAGGGACGGTTCGCCCCCGGTCACGCCGTGCCCGGTCGGATCCCGCTTGTCCTCCCGCATCCGATGCATCACGGAGGAACCATGACCCACACCACCACGCGCCGCCGATGGCGCTCGATCGCAGTGATCCTCTCCGCTGGAACGCTCGTGCTCGCCGCGTGCGGCAGTGACGACGACGCCGACGGCGATGACGCCTCCGACACCACGTCGGCCCCCGCCGAGACCGAGGCCCCGGCCGACACCGAGCCTCCGGCCACCGAGGCGCCGCCCGAGACGGACGCGCCGGTCGACACCGAGCCCCCGGCCACCGAGGCGCCGCCCGAGACCGATCCGCCCGCTGACGAGGAGCTGCGCGTCGTGTCGCTGAGCCCGACGCACACCGAGATCATGTTCGCCATCGGTGCCGGCGACCTGCTCGTCGCCGTCGACGAGTTCTCCAACTTCCCGGCCGAGGCACTCGAGTTGCCGAACGAGTTGTCGGGATTCGAGCCCAACGTCGAGGAGATCGCCGCGTTCGAGCCCGATCTCGTCCTGATCGGTGGCGACTTCACCGGACTCGGTGCCCAGCTCGACGATCTCGGCATCGGCTGGTGGGACGGCCCGGCGGCCGCGAGCCTCGATGACACCTACGCGCAGATCGCGCAACTCGGCGACGCGACCGGGAACGCGGACGGAGCGGCCGACGTGATCGACGGGATGCAGACGCGGATCGCCGAGATCATCGACGAGGTCGGAGACATCGGAGCGGGTCTCAGCTTCTACCACGAGATCGATGCGACGTTCTTCAGCGCCGACTCGACGACGTTCATCGGGCAGATCTATTCGTTGCTCGGACTGAGGAACATCGCCGACGCCGACGAGTCCGAGAGCTTCGGGTTCCCCCAACTGAACGTCGAGTTCATCATCGAGCAGAACCCCGACATCATCTTTCTGCCGTCCGGCGTCTTCTACCTCGAGACACCCGAGGGAGTCGCGGCGCGAGACGGCTGGGACGTGATCGCCGCTGTCCAGAACGGCAACGTCATCGCGACCAACGACGAGATCGGCGGACGGTGGGGCCCGCGCATCGTCGAGTACCTCGAGTCCGTGGCCGCGGCGCTCGCCGAGGTCCAGGTCCCCGTCGGCGGCTGATTCATCGGGCGATCGAGTGGCGTCCACCGTCGACGCTCAGAGCGGACGCCTGGGGTCGAGTCCCACGCGTCCGCCTGACCACGCAGAGGAACGGCGCGGCGACCTGCGCTGGTTCGTCGGCGGTGGACTGCTCCTCGTCGCCGCGGTCCTCATCGGCGCGTCGATCGGACCTGCCGGACCCGATTGGTGGCGCGTTCCCCTCGCACTGCTCGATCGGTTGCCGCTCATCTCGATCGACAGCGGTGTCACGGAGTCGCAGTGGGCGATCGTGTGGAAGATCCGCATGCCTCGTGTGCTGTTGGGAGCCCTCGTCGGCGGGATGCTGTCGATCGCCGGTGCCAGCTACCAGGGTGTCTTCCGCAACCCGCTCGTCGACCCCTACCTCCTGGGCGCGGCGGCCGGCGCCGGGCTCGGGGCCACGATCGCCCTCACCATCGGCAGGGCCGAGACCGCCACGTGGCCGATCGACCCGGTGCCGGTCGCGGCGTTCGTCGTGGCGGTCGTGACCGTGATGACCACGTACGTGGTGGGCGCGGCGTTCAGCGGGTCGCGCTCCATCGCGAGTGCCGGGGTCACGCTCGTCCTCGCCGGCGTGGCCGTGGTGTCGTTCACCTCGGCGATCCAGACGTTCGTCCTCCTGCGCAACGTCGAGATCGTCCGCGAGGTGTTCCGGTGGATCATCGGGTCGCTGTCTCGGGCGACCTGGGACGACGTGTGGCTCGTCCTGCCGTACGTGGTGATCTCCACGGTCGTGCTGCTGCTCCACCGGCGGCACCTCGACGCCTTCCGGGTGGGTGACGAGGAGGCCGCGACGCTCGGGGTCGACGTTCGTCGGACCCGGCTGGTCATCGTGGTCGCCGCCACGTTGGGGACCGCCGCCGTCGTGTCGGTCAGCGGACTGATCGGGTTCGTCGGGCTCGTCGTCCCGCACGTGGTCCGTCTGCTGGCCGGAGCGGCGAATCGTCGCGTGCTGCCCCTCTCGCTCATGGGAGGCGCAGCGTTCCTGATCCTCGCCGACGTGCCCGGCCGGATGCTCGCACGACCGGCCGAGACGCCGATCGGTGTCGTGACGGCCTTCATCGGTGCGCCGTTCTTCATCTACCTCCTCCGGACCAGGAGGGTGATGTGATCGAGCTGCGCGACGTGACCGTCGACTACGGCGATCGCCGTGCTCTCGCGCCGTTCGACGGTTCGGTCAGGTCAGGGGAGTGGGTCGGCGTGGTCGGCCCGAACGGCGCGGGGAAGTCGTCCCTGCTGCGGGCGATCGCGGGCCTGGTCGAGCACGCTGGCGACATCGCGGTCGACGGCCGGTCGCTCGTCGGAGCTCGTGAGCGAGATCGCGCGGTGAAGGTCGCGTACGTCGCCCAGGAACCCGTGATCCCCTACGACATGCCGGTCGTCGACTACGTCCTCCTCGGCCGGACCCCGTACATCTCGTACTTCGGGTCACCGTCGACCGAGGATCGGGCGGTGGTGTCCGAGGTGATCGATCGCTTGCGACTGGGTTCGTTCGCTCGCCGCCTGCTCGGAGAACTGAGCGGTGGCGAACGTCAGCGGGTGGTCCTCGCCCGCGCGCTCGCGCAGCAGGCGCCGGTGCTGCTCCTCGACGAGCCGACGTCGGCGCTCGACATCGGGCACCAGCAGCAGGCTCTCGAGCTCGTCGCCGAACTCCGTGAACACCAACGCCTGACCGTGCTGTCCGCGCTCCACGACCTCACCCTCGCCGGCATCTACACCGACCGGCTCGTGATGCTCGACCGCGGAGAGGTCGTGGCATCGGGTGCGGCGGCCGACGTGATCACCGCCGAGCGGCTCGGCGAGGTGTACGAGGTGTGTGTGACCGTCGACATCGATCCGGAGGACGGCGCCGTGATCGTGGTGCCGCGTCGCGGATTCCCGGCGGATCGGGACGGCCGCGAGGTGGCGCCGTGAGGCCGCTCATGGTGCTCGGCTGCACGTCCGACGCCGGGAAGTCGTTCCTCGCCACGGCGTTGTGTCGCTGGTTCGCCCGTCGGGGCGTGAGGGTCGCTCCGTTCAAGGCGCAGAACATGTCGAACAACGCCCGCGTCGTCGACGGCGGCGAGATCGGGGTCGCCCAGTGGCTCCAGGCGAAGGCTGCCGGCGTCGAGCCCGACGTGCGCATGAATCCGGTCTTGCTGAAGCCCGAGGCCCAGACCCGCAGCCAGGTGATCGTCCGCGGTCGTCTCGATCGGGCCCTCAGCGAGATGCGCTGGGAGCACCGCCACGACGCCATCTGGGAGCCGATGGCGTCGTCGTTCGACGAGCTGCGCCGTGAGTTCGACCTCGTCGTGATCGAGGGCGCCGGGAGTCCGGCCGAGATCAACCTCCGCGACCAGGTCAACAACCGGATCATCCACCACGCCGATGCGTCGGGCGTCCTGGTGAGCGACATCGATCGAGGCGGCGCCTTCGCCCATCTCTTCGGCACGTGGTCCCTCGTGCCCGACGAGACCCGGAGTCGGCTCGACGGCTTCGTCCTCAACCGGTTCCGCGGCGACCCGACGCTGCTCGCACCCGGACCCGAGCAGCTGGCCGCGATGACCTCGATGGCGCCGGTCGGCGTGATCCCGATGGTCGAGCACGACCTGCCGCGCGAGGAGGGGTTCGCCTCGCGGGCGTCGTCGGTCGGCGGAGATCGGCCGACCGTGGTCGCGCCTCGGCTGCCGTTCGGATCGAACCTCGACGAGTTCCAGAGCCTCGCCACCGTCACCGACGTGGTGTGGACGGACGACGCCTCGCTCGTCGATCGGCTCGATCCGCAGCGCGACCTGGTGCTGCTTCCCGGGTCGAAGCACGTCGTCGACGACCTCGAGTGGATGAGCCGACGTGGGTGGCGCGAGGCGCTCGCACGAGCGGCGTCGCGAGACGTCCGAGTCGTCGGCGTGTGTGGTGGGGCGATGATGCTCGGCTCCGCGATCCACGACCCCGACGGACTCGACGGTGGTCGGCGTGGGTCGGTCGAGGGGCTGGATCTGCTGCCGATCGAGACGACGATGCGCGAGGGCAAGACGGTGCGCCGTGTGACCGTTCGTCCGTCGACCGGCACGAGTCCGACGAGCTCGGATCTCGGCGGGTACGAGATCCGCCTCGGCCGGGTGTCCGGCTCGGCCGACGCCTGGTTGACGAACACCGCCAACGGCGACGTGGTCGGGTGGCGTCGGGGCAACATCTGGGCGACGACGGTGCACGGTCTGTTCGAGACGGCCGACGTGGTCGAGTGGTTCGCCGGTCGGCGCCCCGAGCCCTACCTCGACCGGACCGTCGAGCAGCTCGCCGACCTCGTCGACGAACATCTCGACACGGACCGTCTCCTGCGCATGGTCGATCCCGAACCGCCTGCGGGACGCCCTCGCGACACGCAATAGTGTCGACCCGTGGAAACCAGCGCGTACCCGGTGTTCGCCGACGTCGAGCCGTTCGAGGCTCCCCGGACCCCGGACCAGGAACGGGGACACCGCCTCCGGATGTGCGCACTGGGCTACCGCATCTTCGGTGCGATGCGGTGGGGTCAACTCGGTGATGGCCACATCTCGGTGCGCGACCCGGAGCTGACCGACCACTTCTGGCTGCTCGACTGGGGCGTGCCGTTCTCGGAGGCCACGGTCGATCAGCTCGTGCTCGTCGCTCCCGACGGCGAGGTCCTCGA
>JBCCTP010000307.1:0-5830 GCA_039198505.1 Actinomycetota bacterium
CGCGCCTCGACCCCGGCATCCACGCACTCGTGGTGTGGAACGCCAACCCGATGGTGTCGACGCCGAACGTCGAGCTCATCCGACGCGGGCTCGAACGCGACGACCTCTTCTGTGTCGTCCACGAGCAGTTCCTCACCGACACCGCCCGGTACGCCGACATCGTGCTGCCCGCCACCACGCACATCGAGGCCGATGACGTGGTCTTCCCGTGGGGCCACCTGTGGGTCGCGTACAACGAGGCAGCGATCCCACCTCGCGGGGAGTCGTGTTCGAACACCGAGCTGTTCCGTCGCATCGCCGCCGCGATGGAACTCACCGAGCCGTCACTCTTCGACGACGACGAGATGCTGATGCGCGAGTCGATGCCGACCATCGACCTCGATCGTCTTCGCGCGGAGCGGTGGATCCGGGCGCCCTACCCCGACGACGGGCGACCCTTCGGCGACCCCGACGGGTCGACACCGATCCCCACCGCGTCGGGACGGGTCGAGCTCGCGTCCGACGTGCTCGAGTCGCTCGGGCAACCGAGGGTGCCGACGTACACGCCGCCGCCCGAAGCGGCCGGCGATCGGTTGCGGCTCCTCACACCCAAGCACCACGCACGGTTCCTCAACTCGGGGTACGCGCACCTACCCAAGCACGGACCCGCCGAGGGGGGTCCCTTCGTCGAGCTCGACCCGACCGACGCCGACGCACGGGATCTCGCGGACGGGGACGACGCGATCGTGGGGAACGAGCGGGGCGAACTGCGGGTTCCGGTGCGGATCAGCGATCGTCTGCGACCCGGTGTCGCCGCCGTGCCCTACGGCTGGTGGCACGCACATCACGAAGATCTGGGCGGGCAGGGTGTCGCCAACAGCCTCACCGACGACACCCTCACCGACTGGGGCGGCGGCGTCGCCTTCTCCGACACCCTCGTCACCGTCCGCCCGGCCTGACCTGTCCGCTGTTCGCTTCCGCCCGTGCCAGATGCGGACACTGTCCGCCTTCGCCCAGGTCGGTCAGTCGTCGCCGCTCACCCGCGACAGGAGCTCGTCTCGGACCCTGCCGCTCGATTCGCGTGCCGAGTCGCCGGTGACCCGCCAGCCGAGTCGGCTCGAGTACAGCAGTGGCGGCTCCTTCAGTCGGCCGGCTGCCACGTCGACCACTCGAGCGAAGAACAGTTCGTGGTCCTCCATCGGCGTGATCTGGAAGGTCTCACAGCGCAGCTGAGCGACCGAGTTCGGGACGATCGGTGGACCGTCGGCGTCGCCCGGCCAGTCGTCGACGAGGTCGGTGGCGACGTACCGCATCCGGTGCGCCGGGTAGCTGAAGTACTGCGCTTCGAGGACCTGGTCGGCGGCGAGGATGCTGACGGAGAACTCGCCCGCTGCCGCCATCACGGGGTGCGTGTCGTGCTTCGGCGACACACTCGCCATCACGATCGGCTCCTCGAAGCTGACCTGCGTCACCCAGTGGCTCGTGTACAGGCGGGTGACGCCGTCGTGCCGGGCCCCGACGACCTGGACTCCCGTGATCATCTGACCGAGGCACCGCTTGATCTCACGATCGATCATCGAGCGAGTCTGCCGGACCGCGTCAGCGAGTCGAGCTGTCCGCTTCCGCCCGTGCCAGATCCGGACACTGTCCGCTTCTGGCACGGGCGCAGGCGGACAGTGTCCGGTTTCGCCCAGGTCGGGCCCGGGTCGAGCCCGGGTCGGATGTGGACGGCTCGGGCGTTTCGTAGATTTGGCGTATGGCCGAGACGTCACTCCGTCCCCACCCGTCGTTCACGGGTCGACCCGGCCCGCTCCTCGTCGTGATCGCCGACGGGGTCGGCGTTCAGCCACCGGGTGAGTCGAACGCGGTCACCGAGGCCGAGACCCCGAACATCGATGCGCTGACGTCGTCGGAGTTGTACACCGAACTCGCCGCGCACGGACCCGCAGTCGGTCTCCCGTCCGACGACGACATGGGCAACTCCGAGGTCGGTCACAACGCGCTCGGCGCAGGTCGGATCTTCGCGCAGGGCGCCAAGCTCGTGAACCGTGCGATCGAGTCCGGTGCCATCTTCGAGTCCGAGGTCTGGTCGCAGGCGATCGAGAACGGCCGGAGCGGCACTCTCCATCTGCTCGGACTGCACTCCGACGGCAACGTCCACAGCCACACCGACCACCTGTACGCGCTGCTCCGCCGCGCCGCCGACGAGGGTGTCACCAGCTGTGCGATCCACATCCTCCATGACGGACGCGACGTCGCCGCCCGCTCCGCGCTCACGTACATCGACGCGACCGAGGCCGTGATCGCCGAGATCAATGCCGCCGACGACTCGAGGAATTTCCGGATCGCCTCCGGTGGCGGTCGGATGACCATCACGATGGACCGCTACGAGGCCGACTGGGACATGGTCGAGCGCGGGTACCGGGCGCACGTCCACGGCGAGGGACGTCCGGTCACGTCGGCCCGCGAGGCGGTCGAGTCGATGTACGCCGAGACCGACAAGGGCGACCAATACCTCGAGCAGTTCGTGGTCGTCGACGACGGTGGCACGCCCGTCGGGAGGATCTTCGACGGCGACGCCGTGATCATGTTCAACTTCCGAGGCGACCGGGCGATCGAGATCTCCCGCGCCTGCGAGGAGCGCGACTTCGACGTGTTCGATCGCACGGCGATCGACGGTCGATCGGCCCCCGACGTGGTCTACGCCGGGATGCTCCAGTACGACGGCGACCTGCTCGTTCCGAAGCAGTACCTGGTCGCGCCACCGGCGATCGACCGGACCATGGGCGAGTTCCTGTGCGCCGAAGGGGTGAAGAGCTTCGCCGTGTCCGAGACCCAGAAGTTCGGCCACGTCACGTACTTCTGGAACGGCAACCGGTCGGGCTACATCGACGAGGATCTCGAGACGTACGTCGAGATCCCGTCCGACGTGATCGAGTTCGACAAGAAGCCCGAGATGAAGGTCCGCGAGATCACCGATGAGACCATCGACCTGCTGCGCTCGGGTGACTACCGGTTCGGCAGGATCAACTTCCCGTCCGGCGACATGGTGGGCCACACCGGCAACCTCGCGGCCACCATCGAGGCGATGGAGGTGATCGACGAGTCGATGGCTCGCCTGAAGGACGTGATCGACGAACTCGACGGCGTGATGATCTACACCGCCGACCACGGCAACGCCGACATCATGTTCACCGAGTCGAACGGCCAGCGGGTCCCCAAGACCAGCCACACGCTGTCACCGGTGCCGTTCGTGATCCACGATCCGAACTACGACGGCGAGTACCGGATGGCTGCCCCCACGGCGGGTGTCGCCGGCAGTCCCGGTCTGGCGAACATCGCAGCGACGGTGTTCCAGCTGCTCGGCTACGAGGAGCCCGACGACTACCTCCCACCCCTCATCACCTTCGACTGACTCGCTCGACGGGAACGGCACATCTGGTGCGGGGTCCGATTCGTGCCGTTTCGCAGCCGGGGTGTCAGGCGGGATGGCGATGGCGGGGTCGCAGCTGGAGCTCGGCGACCGGGCGGTCGGTGACTCGATCGACCATCACCGGATCGATGACGTGCTCGTCGGAGCGATCGACCAGCTCGACGGGCGGTTCGCCGATGTCTGACCACTCGTCGCCCCAGGTGAGGAGGGAGATCACGACCGGGCCGAGCGCTCGACCCTTGTCGGTCAGGTGGTACTCGTGACGCGGCGGACTCTCCTGATACGGCCGGGTCTCGAGCACGCCTGCATCGACGAGTGCGGCCAGCCGCGCGGTGAGCGTGTTGCGGGGGATTCCCAGACTGTCCTGGAACTCGTTGAAACGGTGGCGACCCCAGAACAGGTCGCGCACGATCAGCAGCGTCCACGGATCGCCGACCACGTCGAGGGCGCGGGCCACCGAGCAGTTGACGTCGGCGAGGCTGCGTCTCCTCATCCCGTCATGATGCCGCAGATTCGGTCGCGGCGGACGGCGACGTCGTCGGCGAGGAAGCGGCCGGTCGGGTGCGGAGCGGTGCACTCAGGAGGCTCGTGGCGAGACCGCCGGCGACGATCAACCACCAGATCCGGTCGAACCCGCTGAGCGCCTCGGCGAGGTTCGACGGTCGTCCGATGAAGGCGATCGTCAGCGCCACTCCGAACGTGCCGCCGAACTGACGGATCGCCTGCAGCACCGCGCCGCCGACACCGATCCGACTGAGCGGCACGGCCTGAGCGACGACACTCGACAGCTGGGGGAGGCAACACGCCACGCCGATCCCGGTCAGGAACATCGACGGGAGATAGTCGATCACGTAGTCGGTGTTCTCGTCGAGGAACACGAGTCGCCAGACGCCTCCCAGTGCGAAGAACACCCCACCGGCGACGAGGAGCGGCTGCTGCCCGATGCGCCCGGCCAGTGTGCCCATCCGAGGTGCGAGGAGCGCAACCAGACCGGGACCCGGTGCGACGGCAAAGCCCGCGGTGAGGATCGACCATCCCCAGACGTCGGTGAGGAAAAGGAACGACCCGAAGAACATGGCGGAGAACGCCACGCCGAACGCGAGCCCGGCGAGGTTGCCCCAGCGGAAGTTCCCGACGCGGAAGAGATCGAGGTCGAGCGCCGGCGCGGCGGTGCGGCGCTGGTGGCCGACGAAGGCGGCGCCCAGAACGAGACCGATCGCGGCCAGCACGAACGTCGATCCGTCCAGCCAACCGACCTCCTCGGTGTTGACCACGGCGTACGACAGCACGGCGGCGGCTGCGGCGATGAGGACGACCCCGAGGATCGACGGGATCTGCACCGTGTCGTCGCTCGACTCGTGGAGGTGACGACGCCCGGCGACGATGGTGAACACGCCGACCGGCAGGTTGATGAAGAAGGCGTAGCGCCAGCCCAACCCGTCGACGATCGCCGCGCCGAGGGTGGGTCCGAGCGCACCGGCGGCCGCTCCGGCGGCGCCCCAGATGGCGACGGCCCGCGGAACCCCTTCGGGCGGGAACGCTCGCATCACGAGGGCGAGCGACGACGGGATCAGGATCGCTCCGCCGATCGCCTGGGCGATCCGGAACACGATGAGGAGTTCGATCGTCGGCGCGAATCCGCACGCCATCGAGGCGATCGTGAACACCGCCGAGCCGACGAGAAAGGTCCGCTTGTGCCCGACCCGGTCGGCGAGCTTGCCCGCCGGCACGAGGAGGGCTGCGAACACGATCGTGTAGGCGTTGAGGACCCAGGAGAGCGTGGTCGGACCGGCGTCGGTGAAGGATGCGCTGATGTCGGGAAAGGCGACGAACAGGATCGTCGTGTCGAGGAAGATCGCCAGCGTGGCGAGCGCCGAGATCCCGAGGGTCAGTGAGGCGGTGCGATCACGAGTGGACACCTGTTCACTCTCGCGTGAGTGAGTTCAATCATGCAACTCGGGCTCGACAAACAGCACGTTCCGGGCCCGGCACCAGACGTGCTGTTTCGTCAGGTGTCCCAGGCGGCGCCGAAGTAGAAGCTGGGGATGCGTTCGGCGCGGTACGTCACCGTGGGAATGGTGGGGTCGTTGAGCAGCTCCCAGACGACGTCGCCGCCCGACTCACCGGACGGCACCACCTCGCGCACCATCATGCGGAGCGGGTTGTCGGGATCGGGCGGAACGAACTGACCGATGCCGCCGTGCGTGACGAGCACATTGCCGTTCTCGAGCACGTCGGCGTCGCCGATGAAGGCCGTGTACACCGGCGTGCCGTCGGCCTCCTCGTCGCGGTGCTCCCACAGCTGGCGGGCCGACCAGTCGGCGGGTATTCTTCCTTCAGGGAAAATCATAGCGTTGGCTTTGTCTCCGATAAGACCTATTCCCTTCTAAAATATGCCCATGCTGCCTTGGTAACCAG
>JBCCTP010000308.1:0-5801 GCA_039198505.1 Actinomycetota bacterium
CCGGTTTGGATCGACACCGGCGAACCGGGCGGCACGCGGGCTTTCTCCTGTCAGCCGGATATGGAGCGACGGCGTCCACCACCTCGTTCTCGTCGAAGTCCGGATCCGCGAGCGACGGCATCATGATCTGTCGGGTGATGCCTCCGAGTTGACGGTCACCTGCGGCGATCCCCGGGTCGTCGAGGAGACGCTGGTAGGCCGTGCGCAGCTCGGCCACGGCCTCGTCGTCGACGATTCGATCGATGACGAGGAAGCCGTCGGTCGTGAAGTCGTCGATCTGGTCGGCGGTGAGCATCGGCATGTTTTCGGTCTGTCTCGATCGGTCCTCGTCAGGCGGCCAGATCGATGATCGCCTCGTGCTCGATCGTGGCGAGCGGAACGCCGCCTCGCTCGATGCGAATGTCGGCGACGGCGCGCTCACCGCGGCGATGGAACCGATCGGCGACGGTCGACCGGACGACCACGACGTCGCCCTCGAGTCCGATGCCGTGGTGACGGACCAGGCTCCGGGTGTGGATCCACGACCCTCGGACGAGCTCGGCGGAGAACACGTCGTTGGCGATCGCCAACCAGACCGCCGGGTGCACGATGCCCTCGCGGGCGTACAAGCCGAGATCGTCATCGACCCGGGCGCCGTATCCGGGACCGAGACGGTCGACGAGTTCCACCGTGTGGTCGGGCAGGGCCTCGCCGCTCCGGAGAGCCGGGACGTCGTCCCTCTCACGGAACGCGTCGAACGACGCCAGCACGTCGTCGCTGCGGTCGCGGCAGTGCGCGTCGACGCGCACGCCGTTCTCGCCTTGGATCGGCACGCAGTCCACCCGGTCGGCGGCGAACACCGGTGACCGGAATCGGACCTCGCCGCCGCCACGCTCCAGCCAGTCGAGGCCCCAGGCGTCGACGAGTGGTCGCGTGAGGTAGGCGTAGGTCGTCACCCCGGCGACGAGTGCCGCCGGAAAGCCCTGCTCACGTGCGCCATCGTCGGTGTGGATCCGGTTCCCGGCGTGCTCGGGAGCGTTGACGGCGGTCACGGTCCACGTCTCGGGCGCCAGCATGTCGCCACGGTAGGCGGCAACCAGGGGCACCGCCGACCGTGGCCGTCAGCGCAGCGACCGGATCTCGCCGTTCTCGACCAGATGTCGGCCCGCCACGACGACGTCGCGGACGTCGCCGGCGCGCTCCTGGAAGCACAGACCCGCCACGGGGTCCCGGCGCGGTTCCCAGTGGGGTCCGGAGCGATCGACGACCACGAGGTCCGCCGATCGTCCGACCTCGATCGAGCCGACGTCATCCCGACCGATGGCTCGGGCACCGTCGCACGTGGCGAACGCGACGACTGCGTCCGCGTCGAGGCTCGGCACGCCGACCCCACATGCTCGGTCGAACATCAACGCCTGGCGCAACTCGCTCGGCATGTCGCCGACGCTGTTGAGGCTGGGATTGTCCGTGCCCAGTCCGACCGCGACTCCGGCGGTTCGAGCGGCGCCGGCCACACTCCGATCGCCGCCGAGCATCATCGTGGCGGATGGGCACTGCGCCACACCCGACGCTCGTGTTGCCAGCGTCCGAAGATCCTCCGATGATGCGAACGACGCGTGTGCCGCCAGGAGATGAGACTCGCACGCGCCGTGCCGAACCAGCCGGCCGAGCGACGCCGCGTCCTGCCCGGTCGGGTCGGTCGGGTCGACCGGCGCCGCGAGGAGGTGCGTCGTCATCGCAGCCCCTTCGCGCCGCGTGATCTCGACCAAGCCGTCGAGCAGTTCGTCGGTGGCCATCTCCGGGACCTCGGGCGCCGTCCACACGTCGACCAGTCGTGCGCGACGAGCGGCCTCGAACGCCCCCGTGACGAATTCGATCGCGACGTCGGTCGCGACGGCCATCCCGGACCGTCGGAATCGATCGTCGGTGCGCTCGACGCGATCGAGATCGGCCCGCCATCGCTCCGGGAGTCGATCGCCGACCATCGGCGCGACGATCCACCGGATGCCGGATCGGTCGGCGACCTCGAGCGTGGCGTCGAGGCACTCCGCGGCGCGCGATGACCCCACGTCGCCGACACCCCAACAGTCGACGACCGTCGTGATTCCCGAGAGCAGGACATCGGCGGCGACGAGCGACGCGCTCCGCGCCGCATCGGCCGGCTCCAGTCGAAGGACGGTGCCGTAGTAGGTGCCGAACAACCAATCACTGAACGGAACCGGGCCGGAGTCGGCACCTCGGGCGAGTACGTCCATCGAGTGACGATGAGCGTCGATGTACCCCGGTCGAACGAGCCCGCCGCGTGCGTCGATCCGTCGGGTCGCACGCACGGCGGCGGCGTCACCGTCACCCAGGGCGACGATCGTGCCGACGTCGACCGCGACCCATCCGTCGAACGTCGAACGCTGCGCGTCCATCGTCACGATCCGACCGTTCTCGACCACGAGATCGACCCGGCCCCGCACGTCCCCGGTCCGGGTCATCGCGACGATCCGACGGCGATCACGACGACCTCGCTGCGTCCACGATCCCACGGCCCGGCGTCGGCGATCGCCCGCCGACGCCCGACTCGGTGCACGACGTGGCGGCGATCGGGTGCCTCCGACAGCCGGACGACGCCCTTCACCCGGACGACGTCGGGATCGAGCGCGTCCAGCCACGCCTCCAGGACATCGCGATCGATCGGTTCGGTCCACGACTCGGATCTCGTCGTGACGGCGTGGTGCAGGTCGAGGTCGCCGACGCCCTCCGCGACGTGGCGCGCACCCAGTCCGACCAGCACCTCGAGCGGGACCGCACCGTGAGGGGCTTCGACCATCGGAGCGTCGGCGGTCCGACCGAGCCAGTCCTCGGTCCGACGGCGCAGATCGGCGTCGACGAGGTCGAGCTTGCTCAGGAGCAGGAGATCAGCCGATCGCACCTGACGTTCGATCACGTCGCCGATGTACTCGTTGTGCGCCTGGCGGAGCACGTTCTCGCCGTCGACCACGACGAGCACTCCATCGAGGTGCAGACCGGGCCGGTGGGCGTGCGCGGCGATGGACGCGGGACGAGCCGCGCCGCTCGCCTCGACCACGATGCGCTCGGGGCGTGGCTCCGCTTCGAGGAGCGACTCGAACGCGACGTCGAGCCCGTCGATGAGACTGCAGCACAGGCATCCGTTGGTGAGCGCGATCGTCGAGCCGTCGTTCGACTCGACCAGCTCGGCGTCGATGTTGATCGAGCCGATGTCGTTGACGATCACGGCGACGCGCTCGTCCGCCGATCGGAGGAGGTGATTCAGCAGTGTCGTCTTCCCGGCGCCGAGATATCCGGCGATCACGGTGACGGGGACCGGGCCTGTTGTCATCGAACGAGCGCGACGGTCACGACCGACCGGCCGCCGGTTGGGGGACCCCGCCGAGCACGGTCCCCCAGACTCCGATGTCCTTCAGCTCGCTCGGATCGACCGCGAGCGGGTCGTCGTCGAGGATCGCGAAGTCGGCGAGCTTGCCGGCTTCGATGCTGCCGATCTCGTGGTCGAGCTCCAGCTGGTACGCCGCACCGAGCGTGATCGCCCCGAGCGCGTCGTGGACCCCGATCCGCTCGTCGGGCCCGAGCACCTCTCCGCTCGCGGTCAGCCGGTTGACCGCGCACCACGCCGTGTGGAGGTGACCCATCGGGGTGATGGGCGAGTCGGAGTGGATCGAGATCGGCACGCCGGTCCGCAGGGCCGTGGCCGCGGCGTTCATGCGAGCCGCACGTTCCGGGCCGACCGTCACGTCGCGATGCTGATCACCCCAGTACCACAGGTGATTCGAGAAGAGATTGGCGCACATCCCGAGCTCGGCCATCTTGCGGTACTGAGCGGGCGTCGTGAGCTGGCTGTGCTGCACGGTGTGGCGGTGGTTCCAGCGAGGGTGCCGTTCGAGAGCGGTCTCGACCGCGTCGATGAAGACCTGCGCCGCCTGGTCGCCGTTGCAGTGACAGTGCACCGTGAGCCCGGCGGCGTGGTGGGTCGTGACGACGTCGGCCACCGCATCGGGCGGCATGAGCCACAGACCGTTGGTCGGGTGGCCGTCGGGAAGCCGGAAGTAGTGGGGCCAGCCGACGCGCGCCGTGAATCCCTGGATGCTGCCGTCGAGCACGAGCTTGATCACACCGAAACGCAGCTTGTCCCGGGTGTTCTCGCGCCGGTGGGCGCTGGCGACGGCCGCGAGCTCGGTCGGATCCTGCAGGCCGCCGAACATCGGCGATCCGGCCAGCATCACACGGGCCGGGAACGCCGGATCGTCGACAGCGGCGTACCACGAGGCCATCGACGCCTCGTCGTGGATCCGTGTGGTCCCGAGGTCGGTGACGAACGTCTGACCGCCGTTTCGTGCCTCGTTCGCGTACCCCCACTTGGACGCATCGCTGCCGATCGCCGAGGCGAGCGCCATCATCCCGGTCCGCGCGAGCCCCATCGCCGCGGGTTCCTGGAGCTCGCCGTTCGGTACGCCCGACGCATCGATCATGACCCCGGGCGTCGCCGTGTTCGCGTCGATCTCGGACACGCGCATCATCGCTGAGTTGACGGTCGCGAGGTGTCCCGACGCGTGATACACGAAGATCGGCCGGTGCTCCGAGACCCGGTCGAGATGGTGCGCGACGAGTCGTTCTCCGGGCATGTAGATCGGATCGAGGCCCCACGCCACGAGTGGTTCACCGGGATCGGTCATCTCGCGCTCGACCTCGACGAGCCGCTCGACGACGGCTTCGATCGACGTGCTGCCGTGCCAGAAGCGACCGTCTGGGTCGGTGCGGTCGAAGTAGCCGACGTAGGGGAACTGCCACAGACCGCCGGCCATCACGTGCGTGTGTGCCTCGACGAACCCCGGGAGGATGACGTGGTCGCGGAACCGATCGTCGACGACGTGCTCTCCGAAGCCCGCGAGTTCGGCGACGGTCCCGACCCCGAGGATCCGCCCGTCCCGCACCGCGACGGCCTCTCCGAACGGGAACCCCCGGTTCATCGTGACGACCCGCCGAGCGGGATAGATGGTCGTCGAAGGGGTCATCTCAGTCCGTCACCTCGGCATCGGTGGCTCCAGCGCCGGCGACGAGCCGGACGCGAGCGGAACGAGCCAGCATCACGAAGCGCCAGCGACGAGCCGGACGCGTCGCGAGGAGAACCGAAGGGCCGACGAGCGAGCCAAGATCAATGGTAGATCCGGCACTCGTGCGCGATGTCGAGCACGGTGTACATCCGCCCGATGCCCAGGCAGAACCCGATCGTGGCGCTGAGCTCCACGATCTCCGAATCGCTGTACGCAGCGCGAAGACGGTCGAAGAAGCCGTCGGGCACCTCGGTGTGCGAGAGGATGAACACCTCGGCGTACTCGGCGGCGAGCTTCTCCCGTTCCGAGAACGTCTCGACGGTGGCGTAGTCGGCCACATTGGCGTACTCGTCTTCGGTGACCAGTGGCTCCGCACCCGGCGCAGCACGAGTGTCCAGTCAAATGGGACACGCGTTGATCTGGGCCACCCGCATGCGAGCGATCTCGCGTTCGCGCGTCGAGAGCGATGTCGCGTACATGACCTTCGAGAAGGCGCCGGCCGCCTGGTACAGGTCGGGGGCGTGTTGCCACACCCGCGAGTGTTCGACGTCGTTCCCCTCGGGCAGATCGATGCGCGCCATGAACCGACGGTAGTTCTCGGATCGAGCGGCACCGGCGTCGGCGCGATCGTGTGAGCGGGCGAATTCAGCTCTCGCAGCCGATCCCGTCCCGGTCGCGATCGAAGCCGTGCGGGTCGGGCTGCAGCACGAGGAACGATCGATGAACGATGTCTCCGCAGTTCAG
>JBCCTP010000309.1:0-5794 GCA_039198505.1 Actinomycetota bacterium
GACGATGGTCCCGATGTCCTCGAGCGACACGTCGAGGTCACGCAGGCGACGGATGATCGCGGCGTCGGGGAGCTGCGACGCCCGGTACGAGCGGTAGCCGGTGTCGGGATCGACCGACGCGGGGACCAGCAGTCCTCGCTCGTGGTAGTTGCGCAGCGCCTTCACGGTGAGGAGCGACGCACGGGAGAACGTCCCGATCGACATCGGCGGATCGGCGGTCGGATCCTCGCTGTGTCGGTGCATGCGTCGGTCCATGCATCGAGTCTCACCCCTCCTCCGAGGGGAGAGTCAAGAACGGAGTCGCCGCCGATCAGACGTCGCGCCGGGAGTTGACCACGATCCCACCGGCGATCAGAACGAGCACCACGAGACCGAAGAAGACGCCGCCGCCCACCCGGCCGTAGAAGAAGTCGTCGGTGTCGGCGGTGACCAGAGCGAAACTCGACTGGTACGGCAGGAACTGCAGCGGCTCGTCGACCCCGGCCACGTTGAGCACGCTGGCGATGATCCCTTCGACCAGGAGCGGCCACAGGATCACGATCGCCAACGCACCCGGGAGGCTGCGCAGCAGCAGCCCGAGCCCGTATCCGAACAGCGCCAGCAGCACGAAGAAGAACGGAAGTCCGACCAGGATGGCGAGGCTCCCGTCGTCGCCCGAGATGCCGATGTCGGCCCCGCGGACGTTGAAGATCACCAGGCCGACGAGATACGGCACCCATGCGGTCATCGCGCCTGCGGCGGCGGCCACGGCCGCGAGGACGAGTCCCTTCCCCAGGAACGCACGAGACCGATCGGGCACCGCAGCGAGCGTCGGACGGATCGTGTTGTGTGCGAACTCGCCGGTGATGGCCAGCACCGACACGACGCTGACGGAGAGCGCTGCGACCACCGACGTGACTCCGACCAGGTTGGCGAGATCCTCGGAGAAGAAGAACTCGGGGTCGCCGTTGAGAGCGGCGACGAGGACGACGATGACCATCACGAACGCCGCTCCGACCGAGACCAGGATGTAGTGCAGCGGAATCGTGCGGAGCTTGAGCCACTCCGACGCCGCCACGTTCGACATCGAGGTCACGAGGCCCCTCCCGGTCCCGCGGGCGGAGGCGGTACGGCTCCGGGCGGAGCGCCCGGAACGTTGATGGGCGGGCCGGTCGGCGGACCGGTCACCGAGCCTCCGGCGCGGCCGTGAGGCGGCACTGGTGCGCCGCTCGGTCCTGTCGCTCGGAACTCCTGGGCGCCCGCCGTGGCGCGCAGGAACGCGTCCTCGAGCGAATCGCGTCGGAGCAGCAGTTCGTGGAGCACGATGCCGTTCGCGGCGGCCGCCTCGCCCACCTGCTCGACGGTCATGTGGCGGATCGCGGCACCTGCTGCAGGGGCTGCCGGGTCGAGTGGTGCTGCCACGGCGCCCACCGCCTGGACGACGTCGACGAGGTGCGCCAGGTGAGGACTGCGCACCTGCACGAAGGTCTCGGAGTTGCGGTCGACGAAGTCGGCGACGGTGCCCTGGTCGACGAGTCGACCTCGGCCGACCACGACGAGGTCGGTGGCGATCATCGAGATCTCGGAGAGGAGGTGGCTGCTGACCAGCACCGCCGCGCCCTCGTTCGCCTGGTGGCGCAAGACGTCGCGGATCCACCGGATGCCCTCGGGATCGAGACCGTTCGCCGGTTCGTCGAGGATCAGGGTGTGCGGTTTGCCGAGCAGGATGCCGGCGAGCCCGAGACGCTGCCGCATGCCGAGCGAGTACCCCTTCACCGGACGAGCCGCCGCCTCGGTCAGACCGACGACGTGCAACACCTCGTCGACGCGGGTGTCGGACAACCCGTTGGTGCGAGCGAGCCAGCGGAGGTGATCACGGCCCTTCCGCGCAGGGTGGACGTAGCCGGCATCGAGCAGCGCCCCGACCTCGTGGAGCGGGCGGTCGATCTCGGAGTATCGACGACCGGCGAACGTGGTGGTTCCCGACTGCGGCCGATCGAGGCCGAGCATGCACCGCATGGTCGTGGACTTCCCGGCTCCGTTCGGACCGAGGAACCCGGTGACCCGTCCCGGGTGGACGTCGAAGCTGAGACCGTCGACCGCCACCACGTCATCGAACCGTTTTGTCAGTCCTCGGACCTCGATCACGATCCGCAGGCTACGACCAGGCGACAGTCTGGGTCAGGCACACACTGTCGCCCCACTTGCTCGGGCGGAGGCCGTCGGAAACACTGACGTGATGGAACCGCAACCGCCGTGGCCGGTGTTCACGCTCATGGCGGTCGTCGCGATCGTCCTCATGGCGGTCCGGTTCCGGAGGTGGCGACGTGGACGTCGCAACCGCGAGCGGCGTCGGATGCGACCGCGATTCGCCATGAGCGGCACGCGTGCGACGAGCACCTTCCTGTCGGTCGGTACTGCGGTCGCCGTGGCGTGGTGGGCCACCGATCGGTGGGCGCTCAGCGTGCTCGCCGCATGGTTCGTCGGGGTCAACGTGGCGGCGCTCGCGTGGTTCGGGCTCGACAAGGCGGCGTCGATGATCAGCGTGCGGCGCGTGCCGGAGTCGACGCTGCACACGATGGCGGCGCTCGGAGGTTCGCCTGGCGCCGTGGTCGGCCGTGACCTGTTCAAGCACAAGACCATCAAGCCGTCGTTCAACACCGTCCTCTGGCGAGTGATCTCCGTCCAGATCCTCCTGGTGCTGGCCTGGTTCTACGTCAGCAACGGCAGCAGCTGACGTCGAGCGACACTGTGGGTCAGGCACACAGTGTCGCACCCCTCCGTCACGATGGGGCGATGACACGACCGCGCCGAATCGACCAGCCCGGGATGATCCACCACGTCATGAATCGTGGTGTCGACCGACGTCCCGTCTTCTTCGCCGACCAGGATCGTCTCGAGTTCGGACGGCTGCTCGGCGAGATCCACGATCGGTTCGACGTCATCGTCCTCGCCTACTGCCTGATGGACAATCACTTCCACCTGCTGCTGGAGTGTCCCGAGGCTCAGCTCTCGGAGGCGATGAAACACCTCGGTTCCGTCTACGTGCTGCACACCAACGATCGCCGCGGACGGGATGGACCGATGTTCCGGGGCCGGTTCCGCTCGATCCCGGTGCTCGACGACGGCTACCTCGTCACCGCGGCTCGGTACATCCACCGCAACGCGCTCGACGTCGAAGGGATCGACGGGCCAGATGAGTACCGATGGTCGAGTCACCGCGCGTACCTCGGGCTGCGGCGAGCACCCGGCTTCCTCGACACGAAGCGCATCCTGGAGCCCTTCGGACACGACGTCCACCGCTTCGCACGGTTCGTCGAGGACGACAGGCGATCTCGGGCCTCATCCCCGGAGCTGACGGAGCTGCGGGCCGCGGTTGATCTGGCGATCGAGATGAGACCGACGGGTGATGACGATCGGGGCGATCAGTGGCTGGACCGTGTCGCCCTGCTGGCGATCGTCGACCGACTCCCTGCCGAGCTCCGTGCCGAGCTCATGAGGCATCTCGGGGATCCGTCGGTCCGAGCGTTCCAGCGAGCACGCCGACGGCTCACCGACGATGAAGAACTCCAGCGCATCGTGCGTGACGCCAGCACGATTCTCGGCGTCAACCTCGGAGCAGATCCTGCGGCGACACTTTGTGCCTGACCCACACTGTCGCTAGCCGGCGGCGTTGGTGAGGTCTTGGAGGTCGCCGAATCGGGCGACGAGACCGGGGAGCACGCCGAGCACGATGGTGCCGACGACCGTGATCCCGAGGGCGGCCACGATGGGCGACGGCGTCACGATCGGGCTCGTGTCGCCATCGGGAGCCTCGTCGACCCACACGGTGCGGAGCACCCGGAAGTAGTACGCGGCCGAGATCACCGTGTTGACCGCAGCGATGGTGGCGAGGACGTACGCCGAGGTGGTCTCCGCGTCGAGCACCGCACGGAACGCGTTGAACTTGGCGAACCATCCGCCGAGCGGTGGGATGCCGGCGAGCGACGCCATGAACACGGTGAGCGCCACGGCCATGCCCGGCGCGTACCCGAACAGGCCACCGAACGAGTCGATCTCGCCCGACTTGGTCTTGCGCGACACGGCGATGACCACGGCGAACACACCGAGGTTCATGAACGCGTAGACCAGCAGGTACACGACCACGGCGTTGAGCGCGGACCCCGACGCATCGGGATCGCCGGCGAACGCAAGGGGCATCAGGATGAAGCCGCCCTGGCTCACCGACGAATAGGCGAGCATGCGGACGATGTTGCTCTGACGCAGCGCCAGCACGTTGCCGATGGTCATCGTGAGCGCGGCGAGCACCCAGATCATCGGTCCGTACACGTCGGACGCACCCGGGAACGCCAGGAACACCATGGTCATCAGCGCCACGAAGCCCGCGGCTTTCGACGCCACCGACAAGAACGCAGTGACCGGTGTCGGAGCTCCCTCGTACGTGTCGGGTGCCCACGTGTGGAACGGGACCGCCGACACCTTGAACGCGAAGCCGGCGATCACGAACACGACGCCGACGACCTCGAGTCCCATCAGGTCACCGTCGGACAGCGATGCACCGATGTCGGTGAGCAGCGTCGAGCCGGTCGTGCCGTACAGGTACGACATGCCGAACAGCAAGATGCCCGAGGCGAACACGCCGAGCAGGTAGTACTTCGCACCGGCCTCGTTGGACTTGGCCGAGCGCTTCCGCCAGGCGGCCATCATGTACGCCGGGATCGACAACAGCTCGAGCGCCACGAAGATCGACACGAGGTCGCGTGCCGACGCCATCATCACCATGCCGAGCACCGAGCAGAGCATGAGGATGTAGAACTCGCCCTGGTAGTAGCCGCCCTCCTCGAGCTCGTTCTGACTCATGAGGACGATCACGTAGCCCACGAGCAGGAACAGCGCTTTCAAGATCAGCGCGTACTCGTCGATGACGTAGCGACCTCCGAACATCGACCTCACGTCGTCGCCGACGACGGCGAGCGTGATGACCGGCACGAGCGCTCCGAGCATGAGCGTGCCGGTGAGCGTGGCCATGGTCCACTTCTTCGAGTCCTCGATGTTGAGGTCGATGAAGAGGACGATGTTGATGCCGATGACGAGCACCAACTCCGGGGCGAGCGCGTGCCAGTCGATGACCGGCGTCGCCCACTCGGCCGCCTGCGCGAAGAGCGAGGCGATCACCCGGGGATGCCCTCACTGATCGTCTGGACGAGCTGCGTGACCGCCGGGTCCATGACCTTGAACATGAGCTGCGGGTAGACACCGAACAGCACGATCGAGATGAGGAACGGCGTCCAGGCGATCCACTCGGTGGGCTGCACGTCGTGGATGATCTCGTGCTCGTCGTCGTGCGCGGCGGCCGACAGCGAGTGCGCCATCTGCCCACCGGACGCGCCCTGCTCGACCTCGGAGTGGCCCTTGAACTCGTCGCTCGGCTCGCCGAACGCCGTGCGCTGGTACAGCCACAGCAGGTACCCGGCGGCCAACACCGTGCCGACGGCGGCGACGACCATGAGCACGCGGAACAGCTCCTCGCTGAGGGCCGGGTGGGGGTTGTACGCCGACAGGATCGCGGGGAACTCGCCCCAGAAGCCGGCGAGACCGGGCAGACCGAGCGACGCCATGGCGGAGAAGCCGAGAATCCAGCCCATCTTGGGCATCTGGATGAGCATGCCGCTGAGCCGCTTGATCTCGAGCGTGTGGTAGCGGTGCTTGATCGATCCGGCGAGGAAGAAGAGCATCCCGGTGATGAGACCGTGGGCGACCATGCCGAAGATCGCCGCGTTGATACCGAACTCGGTGAGGGTCGAGATGCCGAGCA
>JBCCTP010000310.1:0-5751 GCA_039198505.1 Actinomycetota bacterium
GACGACGCGACCCTCGACCTCGCCGTCGATGATGGTGACCACCGTCGACGGCTCGGTCGCCCGATAGGCGAGGACCTCGACGCGCTTGACCCACTGGTGTGGTCCGACCGACTCGTGCATCGCCTCGAACTCGGCGCGGGCGGCGCCGTACGAGCCCTCACCGTCCGCGACGAGGTAGAAGTCGCCGCGCATCGTCTGCTCGCCGAACGGAGTCCGGAGCACCGTCACGGGTTCGACCGGCTCGACGATGATCGCCGTCTTCACGAAGTCGGCGGTCGGCCGGAAACGTTCGGCCGCGTCAGGGTCGAAGCGGTGCTCCGGGAGATCGGCCGTCACGATCTGCTCATCCACGCCCGGTCAGCGGGGCCGGATGTCGGTGCCGCGGCCCGACGTGATGAACAACGCGGTCGCCGACTCGGCGCCGTCAGGGAGATCGGCGGTGTGCCAGGTTCCCGGCGGGTTCACGACGGCCTGCTCCGCTCCGATCGTGACCGTCTCGGTCGAGCCGTCGAGGTGTTCCTGGTGCAGCGTGATCGAACCGGCGAGACACAGCACGAGTTCCTCACCGTTGGGGTGCGCCTCCCACGTGTCCCACGGCTCGGTGAACGTGTGCAACGACACGAGACGTCCGTCGTCACCCGTCATCTCCGTGCTGCATCCCGTAGTCGGCGTACCACGACATGTCGCCGGTGTGCCGTGGCAGCGGCACCACCGTTCCGCCGTGACCCAGATGGACGAACTCGGAACTGCCGAAGTCGATGACCTCCGTCATCCGGCCAGGCTGTCACACGTCGAGATCGGCGTCGACGGACAGTCGACGCCACGTGCTCTCGACGTCCTCTCGATTGACGTACCCACCCGCCATCCGCCGCTGGCCCCGGAACGCACGCCGGCCGTGCAGGATGCGCCAGTTGTCGAGGAGGATCATGTCGCCGGGGCGCAGGTCGACCTCGAACTGCGCTGCGGGATCGGCGGCGATGCGGTCGATCGCGGCGAGCCCGTCGAACACCCGGGTCATCAGAGGCTCTGGGTGCCAGAACGGGGCCCGGTCGTGGTGGTTGTAGCTGATCTGCTCGAAGCGGTCGCCGACGTAGCGCAGCGGCGGGCGGCGAGCCACGAGGTGGGCGTCGTCGCCGACGTACCGGCCCGGCACCTCGACCGTGCGCATCACGTCGTGGAGGTCGGGTGACTCTCGGCGGAGTCGCTCGGCGAGGTACACCCCGTCGACGAGGACGTTGCCGCCCCCCTCGGCCTCGTACTCGTGGCAGTGCAGTGCGAGGACGCCAGGGGCGTCATGACTGTAGGTCCCGTCGGTGTGCGGTGTGATCTCCGACGGCGTCGACGCCAGATCGTCGAGATCGCCGTCGTTGCCGAACTCCCACAGGTCACCGAAGATCGACGAGCGAACTCCGCCGAAGCACTCGATGGCGCCCCGTGTGGCCGCGTGGTCGATCGGGACGCCCGTGAGGTGGACGAAGCCGTCCTCCCAGAAGTACGTGAGCGCGGTGCGTCGGCCGTGGTCGTCGGCGACGAGGTCGGCGTGACCGAGGGTGCGGTGCCGCGACCGCATGCCGACCGCGTCCCATGCGATCGCATCGGCACGCCCCGACGCCACGGCGACCGTCGCGTCGCCCAGCGTCAGGAGGTCGGCGACGGCGAGGTCGGCGACGGCCCCGTCGTGCCAGGCCACGATCACGCGTCCTCCTGCGGCGTCGACGTCGACCCGACCCGCCGAGGCCGCCGCTACCACGTCGGGCGGGGTGAGGCGCTGGGTCGCGCGTGCGTCGAACGACGCCGGGTCGGTGGCGTGGTCTCGGAGCCACCGCCACGACAGGACGCGATCGTCGACGACCACGCCGTCGTCGCACGTCCGGACCCGCTCGGCAACGGACAGGGACGAGGCCGGGCGCTCGGAAACGGGGCCGCCGGTGACGTCGGTGATCGCCATGGCGGGCGAGGGTACCGACCGTGGGAATCCGCTCGGAGGCGAGCGTCTCCGGACTCGGTGATGCACGGGCCGCGTGATGCCGATCTGGCGCCTGGGTGATGCCGTCACCCGGGGTAGGTTCCGCTCCCGTGATGTCGGACCGGGAGGGGCGGTCGCGCGACCCCCACCGCGCGGAGGCGATTCGTCGCAGTGGTCTCGTCGCGGTCGGGGATCCGCTCCAACTCGAACTCCTCACCGACATCGCCGTGACGGTCACGGGCGCACCCGTCGCGATGATCTCCGTGGTCGACGACAGTCATGCGTACGTCGTGGCGTCGACGGGGCTCGACAGCGACTGGGCGATCGAGCGCACGGCGACGCTGTCGCACTCGACGTGCGCCTCGGTCATCGCCAGTGGCGAACCACTGGTGCTCGACTCGATGGCCCGCGATCCGCGCTTCGGTGAACTCACCGATCAACGACCGGTCGAGTCGTACTGCGGCGTCCCGATCCGGGGTTCCCAGGGTCAGGTGATGGGCAGCCTGTGCGTGATCGACTCGTCCGATCGCGAGTGGGGGCCCGAGACCATCCGCCTGCTGAAGCGGATCGCCGAGATCGTCACGAACGCGGTCGACACGTCGATCGCGTTCACCAACGAACTGCTCGACCTCCAGCGTCGCTCGCTCCCACCGAGCCTCCCTCCCGCGCCGAACGGGAGCTTCGAGGCTCGGTATCGACCGGTTCCGTTCGGCGACGCGATCGGTGGCGACTTCTACGACGGCGTCGCGTGCGTCGACGGTTCGATCGCCATCGTGATCGGCGATGTCGCCGGCCGTGGCCTCGGCAGTACCCAGGCGGCGGCTCAGCTCCGTGCGGCCGCCCGGGCGATCCTGGCGCAGCGTCCGATGGGGCCGACCGACGTGCTCGCACAGTTGGGTGTACTGACCCGATCTCTGTCGGGCTGCACCAACGCTGCGGTGCTGGTGGCGACCTTCTCCGCCGACGGAGAGACGGTCCGGTGGGCTCGCGCCGGTGCCCCGCCGCCGATCGTGGTCGGGGCCGACACGGTGGTGGCCGAGGGTCCGGTGGCACCACCGCTGGGCGTCGGCACGATCGACGAGTCGTTCGAGGTCACGACCGAACTGGCCGACGTGCACCGGCTCATCCTGTTCACCGACGGTCTCCTCAACGCGCAGCAGGAGTCGATCGACGCCGGACTCCGACGGATCGCAGAACGCGCCGCCGAGAACGCGACGGTCGACCGGTTGATCGACGACTGCGTCCCCCACCAGGGCCAGACCGACGACGTCGCCGTGGTCACGTGGCAGCGCGGGTGGTGAGCCCGCCGGTCGACGCACCCCCGGAACCTCTCGTCGAGCCGGACTGAGCGTGCGGCGGGACCGGTGGTCCGTCGGTACGGTCACGGGCGTGCCGAGCCTGCCGCGACAACTGGGGAAGGTGGTTCGACGGGCGGGGGACGACATCGCCGGTCTCGTGCGATCCGCCGGCCGATTCGTCGAGGAGCAGCGGCTGTCGTCGCCGAACGAACGCCGGTCGCTCGACGAGATCCAGGACGATCTCGACGCACTCGTCGGTCTCGACTCGGTCAAGGAGCAGGTGACCACGCTCATCGCGTTCCTGCGGATCCAGCAGCAGCGCCGGACCGAGGGACTCGGCGAGGTGCCGATGAGTCACCACCTCGTCTTCCTCGGCAATCCGGGCACGGGCAAGACGACCGTCGCGCGCTTGCTGGCCGAGATGTACGGCGCGATCGGTCTGATCGATCAGGGCCACGTGGTCGAGGTCGATCGGGCGGGGCTCGTCGGGCAGTTCGTGGGCCAGACGGCGATGAAGACGAACCGAGCGATCCGCAAGGCGATCGGGGGCGTGCTGTTCATCGACGAGGCGTACGCACTCACTCCCCCGGGTCCGCAGAGCCTCGACTTCGGTCGCGAAGCGATCGAGACACTGATCAAGCGGATGGAGGACGACCGGGAGCGGTTCGTCGTGATCGTGGCCGGCTACCCCGACCTGATGCGGTCGTTCCTCGCATCGAACCCCGGGCTCGGGTCGCGCTTCTCCCGCGTGATCGAGTTCGGCGACTACGACGACGGCGAGCTCGTCGACATCTTCGGCACGTTCGCGAGTCGGGCCGACTACGAACTCGACGACGGCGTCGAGGCGGTGCTGCGCGACGTCTTCGGCCGGGCCCGGCGACACTCCCGCTTCGGCAACGGTCGATTCGCCCGCACGCTGTTCGAGCAGTCGGTCAATCGTCAGGCGGTGCGGCTGTCGTCGGTGACCGACGGCGACCTCGACCGCGACGCCCTCCTGAGACTCACGGCCGACGACGTCTGGTCGGCCGCCGAGTTCGTCCTCGCCGGCTGATCGCGATCCGGTCAGCTCCGATACAGCCGCGACTCCCACGGTTCGAGGTCGCCGGACCCGGTCGCGCCGTGAGACTTCTCCGGATTGGCGTGCTCGATCGTCAGACCGTCGACCAGCCCGACGTCGAACGAGGCAGGATCGCCGGAGAGGTTCGCGACCACCACCCGCCGGTCATCTCCGAGCCGGCGCCCGAAGGCCACCACCTGATCGTCGCCGACGATCAACGGCTCGTAGTCACCGTGGGCGACGACGCGATCGGTTCGTCGCAGATCGATGAGCCAGCGGTAGTGGTGCAGCACCGATGTCGGATCGTCGCGCTGGTCGGCCACGTTCCAGTCGACGTGATCGGGGTGGATCGTGAGCGGTGACCCTCCCCCGGCCCACGAACCGTCGGGTGTTCCGTCCCACTGCATGGGCGTTCGTGCGTTGTCCCGGCTGGAGTGTCGGATCGCGTCGAGCAACTCGTCGGGCGAACCGCCGTCGGCGAGGAACTCGGTGGCGAACTGCGTCGACTCGACGTCCTCGATCTCGTCGAGTCCGCCGAACGGCACGTTCGCCATGGCGATCTCCTCCCCCTGGTACACGAACGGCGTTCCTCGCTGCAGGTGGAGCACGGTGCCGAGGGTCTTCGCCGACCGCGCTCTCCACCGGCCGTCGTCGCCGAATCGCGACACCGCTCGCGGCTGGTCGTGGTTCGACCAGTAGAGCGAGTTCCACCCGTTGCGGAGCGACGTCTGCCAGCGGTCGAGGACCGCGCTGAGCCGGCCGACCGAGCCGTCGACGTTCGCGATCCACTTCGTCGCGGCCCGGTCGACGTCCATGTGCTCGAACTGGAAGAGCATGTCGAGCGCCTCGGTCTCGGTGCTCGTGAGTCGTTCGCCCTCGGCCGCGCTGACGCCGGGGGTCTCGCCGATCAGGAGCGTGCGGGCTGATCGCCCCGCATCGATCTCGCGCCGCATCTCCTGCAGGAACTCGGCCAGCCTCGGTCCGTGCGCCACCGTGGCGATGGGGTTGCGACGGCGGGGCGCCATGAAGTCGTCGGGTTTCGAGATGAGGTTGATGACGTCGAGTCGGAAGCCGTCGACGCCTCGGTCGAGCCACCACCGCATCGTGTCGTAGACGGCGTGGCGGACCTCCGGGAGCTCCCAGTTCAGGTCGGGCTGCTTGCGATGGAAGAGGTGCAGGTAGTACTCGCCGACCTCGGGGTGGAAGGTCCAGGCCGGTCCCCGGAACACACTCCGCAGCTCGGACGGTTCGGCCCCGGGCTGACCCGGCTCGGCGCCCGACTGCGCGGGACGCCAGATGTACCAGTCGCGTCGTTCAACGCCGGCCACCGAGTCGGCGAACCAGGGGTGCTCGTCGCTGGTGTGGTTGTACACCTGGTCGATGACGACCTTGATGTCGTGGCGGTGGAGGTCGTCGATCAGCGCGTCGAA
>JBCCTP010000311.1:0-5739 GCA_039198505.1 Actinomycetota bacterium
CCTCGGCGGCGATCTTGCGGATCGTGACCCCGCCCCAGCCCTCGCGCCGGGCGATGGTCCGGGTGGCAGCCAGGAGCTCATCGTGGGTCTGTTGGCGGCGGCGGGCTCGTCGATCCGACATCGCAACTCCAATCAGTCCACCGGCGAGGTGGTCGGGAACCCACCGAGCTGGGCGAAGAACTCGGCGGTGTTGATCTCGTCCCAATGCTCGACCAGCTTGCCGTCGACGACCCGCCAGATGTCGATGCTGCGCATCTCCACCTCGTTCCCACTCGGCGGGATGCCCATGAACTCACCGGTGTGACGGGCTCGGTAGGTGAAACGCCCGACCAGGCGGTCTCCGGCGACCAAGGCGTCCTCGACGATGACCTCGGTGTCGGTGAAGGCCTGATGCCAGGCGTCGAAGAACGAGCGCACACCGTCTCTGCCCTGGGCCACGTAGGGGTTGTGCTGGACGTAGTCGAGCGCGATCCACTCGTCGAGCTCGTCGACGTCGTGACGCTCGAGCGAGCGTGCGAAGCGGTCGGCCAGAGCGGTCGTCGGCTTGGTCATGGTGTCACTCCTTCGTGTGGGTAAGTCATCAACGATCACTCTAGTGATCTGTGATCACTTGGACAAACGGGTCCGCCTCTCACGACTCGCCCGCGGACGGGACGCAGCGTCGTGCACGCCCGACCACCACCGCCCAGATCCGGCAGTTCCGAGCAGCCCGGCCGAGCACTCCGCGGGCTACGAGCTCGGACTCGGAGCGAAGTGCTCGGAATCATCGATCGAACGCCGGTTCGTCGTCGCCGACCGGCAGGGTGACCGGATGTGACGATGTCGATTGGCCCGCGGTGCCCCGGGTACCTGCGGAGTGCTGAGATCTAAGTGCGCGCCGGGAGTCAGGTGGCCATGTTGGCAGCGGTCGTGTTGATGGCGTCCGCGGCGAGTCGCAGCGCCTCGACCGCCGCTCGGCAATCGGCGTCCGACATGCCGCGCAGTCGGTCTTCGACCGCCTGACCGCAGGGCCGGTAGACGCGGGCGAACGCCTGGTAGGTCGCAGGCGTGAGGGCGACCTCGCTGCGTCGACGGTCGCTCGGGTCGGGTCGGCGCTCGACGTAGCCGGCCCGGACGAGGCGATCGACGAGCGTCGTCACACTGCCCGCCGTCAGACCGAGGCGAACCGCGAGGTCACCGTGGCTGAGGGGACCGTGCTCCAGGGCGTTGAGCGCGTGGAGGTCGGAGCGGTTGATGTCGAGCACCTGACCGGCGGCTCGTTCGAAGGCGTCCATGGCCGCGCCCAGGGCACGGATCTGCACGAACAGCTCGCTGGCGTTGCGTTCCATCCCGTCCCCGTTTACCTTGACGTTCGAATCATTTGAGCATCGAAGTGTATCCGCCGTGTCGGCAGAGAGGTTGGCAGACCAGTGATGAGATGGACCGAGACGATCGTGATCGAGGCCTCGCCTGAGCGGGTGTTCGAAGCGCAGCTCGACCAGGGCGATGTGATGGCCTGGTCGGCGTGGCCCGAGGCGACCGGGTTCACGTGTGGCGTAGAGGGCGACGGCCGGACGGTGGGCTCCGAGATCGTCTTCCGCGACAAGAAGGGTGCGGTCCAGGGCCGACAGCGGATCGTCGAGGTCCACGATCTCCGGGTCACCAATCGCCTCGAGAACCGCGGTCCCTTCGGGACGACGATCACGCCACGGGTCGACTTCATCGCGACACCGCTCGACGACGGGCGGACGCGAGCCGCGCTGGACTTCGAAGCCGAGGTGCCGCTGCCGTTCGGGCTGCGTCACCTCGTGCAGGCCGTGATGTCGCGATGGGCGCGCAAGCTGCACGTCAAGGACCTCCAGCAGCTGAAGACCTACGTCGAGTCCGGTCGCTTCGACCCCACGGAATCCTGAGGTGGCATCGCGGTCGGCGCGGGCGATCGAGGTGCGCGGCGCCCGTCAGAACAACCTGCGTGGGATCGACATCGATGTGCCGAAGCGGAAGCTGGTGGTGTTCACCGGCGTATCGGGTTCAGGCAAGTCGTCGCTGGCGTTCGACACGATCGCAGCGGAGTCGCAGCGGCTGATCAACGAGACCTACGACGCGTTCCTGCAGTCCTTGATGCCGTCGCTGCCCCGCCCCGACGTCGACTCGCTGGCGAACCTGTCGGCAGCGATCGTGGTCGACCAGGAGCCGATGGGAGCCAACCTCCGGTCCACGGTGGGCACCGTCACCGACACCTGGACGATGCTCCGGATCCTGTTCGCCCGAGCGGGCACACCGGTCGTAGGTGGCCCGAACGAGTTGTCGTTCAACGATCCGGCCGGCATGTGCCAGGAGTGCGAAGGGGTCGGTCGGGTGTCGACGCTGGACCTCGATCGGGTGCTCGACCGGAGCAGGTCGCTCAACGACGGAGCGATCGTGTTCCCGAACTTCGCCGTCGACTCGCTGTTCTGGAAGGTCTACGCCGAGTCCGGGTTCTTCGACAATGACGAGCCACTGTCCGCATGGTCAGAGCGCGACCTCGAGCAGCTCCTGCGTGGTGAGGGTCCGAAGGTGAGCACCGGGAGCTACGAGCTCGCCTACGAGGGGCTGCTGGACAAGATCCAACGCCTCTACCTGGACAAGGACATCGACTCGCTCAAACCTCACGTCCGTCGGGCGGTCGAGGTCGCCGCGACCTTCGGGAGGTGTCCGGAGTGCGACGGCTCGCGCCTCGGTGAGGCAGGCCGCACCTGCGCCATCGCAGGGACATCACTGGCAGCGTGCTCGACCATGCAGATCGATCACCTTGCTGAGTGGATCGACTCGCTCGACCTCTCAGACGCCACGCCGCTGGTCCAGACGCTCTCGAGGATGCTGAGCAACCTGGTCGAGATCGGTCTCGGTTACCTCAGCCTCGACCGTCAGACGAGCACGCTGTCGGGCGGCGAGGCACAACGCGTGAAGATGGTCCGCCATCTCGATTCGGCGCTGTGCGACCTGACGTACGTCTTCGACGAACCCACCACCGGGCTGCACGCGCACGACACCGCCCGCATGATCGGCCTCCTCGAACGACTCCGCGACAAGGGCAACACCGTGCTCGTCGTGGAACACGACCCCGACGTCATTGCCGCCGCCGACCACGTCATCGACATCGGCCCCGGTGCCGGGAGCGCGGGCGGAGAGGTCTGCTTCGCGGGCACCGTCGCCCGGCTGAAGAAGTCGGCATCCCCGACCGGTCGACACCTCGCGCAACGCCATCCCGTCAAGCTCGACGTGCGCGACCCGAGCGGGGCGGTGTCGATCGCGCACGCGTCGGCGAACAACCTCACCGACGTCTCCGTCGAGATCCCCCTCGGTGTGCTCGTCGCGATCACCGGCGTCGCAGGGTCGGGCAAAAGCACCCTCGTCGACGCGCTCCCGCAGCGTGACGATCTCGTCGTCGTCGATCAGTCACCCATCAAGGGGTCCCGGCGATCCACCCCGGCCACCTACACCGGTGTCTTCGACGATGTCAGGACCCTGTTCGCCAAGGCGAACGACGTCAAGCCAGGGATGTTCAGCTTCAACTCCGATGGCGCGTGCGACACCTGCAACGGCCTCGGCATCACCTACACCGACCTCGCCCACCTCGGCTCGATCCCCTCCCAGTGCTCGACGTGCGACGGACGCCGCTACCACGACGACGTCCTCGAGCTCCACCACCGCGACCGCTCCATCGCCGACGTGTTGGAGATGTCGATCGCCGACGGCGCTGAGTTCTTCGCCGACGAGACCAGGATCCGACCGATGCTCGACTCGCTCGTCGAGGTCGGCATCGGATACGTCGCACTCGGTCAGGCGCTCTCCACCCTCTCCGGCGGTGAGCGGCAGCGCCTGCGTCTCGCCATTGAACTCGCCGGTGAGGCCGACATCTACGTCCTCGACGAACCAACCAGCGGGCTCCACCCCGCCGACACCGCCCACCTGATCGAGATGCTCGATCGCATCGTGGACAACGGCGCCAGCGTGATCGTGGTCGAACACGACCTCGAAGTGATTGCCCGAGCCGACCACCTCATCGACCTCGGCCCCGGCGCAGGCAGCGCCGGCGGCACCGTCGTCTACCGGGGCCCACCCGCCGGCATCGACACCGCACCCGACTCGATCACCGGGCGCCACCTGCTGGCGGCCCACGAACTGGAGACGAGATGACCGCCACTCACGCCATCACCACACGGCGATTCACTCGCATCTTCGGCGATCACCAGGCCGTCACCGGCATCGACCTCGACATCCCCACAGGCGAGATCTACGGCTTGCTCGGACCCAACGGCGCAGGGAAGAGCACAAGCCGGTGACCGAGTCGCGCAGACGCACGGACCCGATCGAACGAACCGGCCTGAGGGGCGGTCTTGGAGGCTGCGGAACTCGACGCCGTCGATGTTGACGTCGGGCCCCGCGATGGGGAACTGGGCGATCCAGTCGGCCGACGGTCCGGCGCCGGACGCTGTCGTCGGCGTGTTGCGCGAGGGGACCAAGAACGGGGTCGATGCCGGCACCTGCGGGCAGGAGTACGAGTTCGCTCATGAGAGGAGGACGGCAATCAGTTGCGCCCGCGGACAGCAGCTGGAGACCGCCTCACGACACGTGTATCTCGTCCGAGAACGTCCGCCCATAGCGCTCGCCGGCCGCCCGGTAACCGTGCGCGAGAACGGCCCTTGCGCCGGTGTGCATAGTCCCGGTCTCCTGGCTGGCGACATTCGTGCGGGGGCGCTGCCTGTTCCACTCGGCGTCAGGCCTTTGTGCGGGTTGGGACGCTGGGTGGCCAACGCCGGGCGGTGGGCGGGGCCGTGGGCGGTACCGCGACGATCGGGTGTTCACGGCCCGCTCGGTGCGCATCGTGGCGTTGGGGGTGCGGGTGGCGGAGTTGACGGTGCTGTCGTGGAGTGTCCAGACCTGTTCCGTCCCTCGAGCCCCGAAGGTGCACCGGCCTTCGGGGCCAGGTCGCAGGCTGGACGGATTGGCCCGCGGTGATCAACGAGACGGCCCCGGACGTGGTCGCGCTCCAGAGGTCGGCCCGTGCTCGCCGACCTGAACGAGGTGTGGGCCCAGGACGTCGAACATCGTCTCACCGGAGTTGCCGATCGGCGAGGGATACGGGTGGCCTTGGTGTCACTGCGGCGGCTGTTGGATCGACGCGACGTCATCGAGTTCCCAGACGGGCTGCCAGCGGTCCAGGTCCGCGACCCCGACGCCACCGATGACACCGTGTCGACCACGATCAGCGCGATGGGTCGTGGGGCGTTGCATTCCACGGTCCGCTCTGGAGGTGAGCGCGTGCATCTGGTGGTGGTGCACCTGAAGTCGAAGCTGTTGTCGTACCCGCACCCGGTTCGCGTCGGAGGATGTAGGTGAGCGGGTTCGCTACGGGCCCGACGCGCTGAACCGGCGGACCGCCGGCAGCCGCCGTCCGCAGCTTCGTGACCGAGCTTCTTCCCAGTGGCGGGGTCCCGCCCGTGGTACACGTTGAGCTGCCAGTGCCCGGGTGAGCGCTCCCGCATGTGGGCCTTCATGACGCCGACGCTCGTCCAGAGAAGACTGACAGCGGATTGACAGCGCCCCCTTGGCGAACGCCTCAACGAGGTACACATCCCGGCTGAGCTTGCGCCTTATCGCGCCCCCGGCAGGATTCGAACCTGCGACGCACGGTTTAGGAAACCGACGCTCTATCCCCTGAGCTACGGGGGCTCGGCCCCGTGGACCGGTGCTCGACGGTATCCGAGACGGCCGCCG